>JANNYL010000670.1:0-4287 GCA_031410075.1 Flavobacteriales bacterium | reverse complement strand
GTCAAGCAGGCGCCACCCGAGCTCTTGCGCATCATGCCCGAGACCTACGGCGTGATGGTGTACCAGGAGGACGTGCTGAAGGTGGCGCACTACTATGCGGGCCTCGACCTGGAAGAAGCGGAGACGCTGCGCCGTGGTATGACGGCACGCTTCCGCGAACGGCCGGAGTTCAAAGTGGTGCAGGACAAGTACTTCGCGAATTGCAAGGCGAAAGGCCACCCCGATGCTGAGGCGACGGAGATCTGGCGCCAGATCGAAAGCTTCGCCAGCTTCAGTTTCGCGAAGGGCCACAGCGCGAGCTACGCCGTGGAGAGCTACCAGAGCCTCTATTTAAAAGCGCATCATCCGCTGGAATTCCTCGTGGGCGTGGCGAACAACTTCGGTGGCTTCTACCACACCGAGTTCTACCTGCACGAAGCGAAACGCAGCGGAGCAACGATCGAAGCACCGTGCATCAACACCAGCGAGCAGCTGTGCTCCTTGCACGGCAGTCGCATCGTCCTGGGACTGGGCAACGTGAAGAGCCTCGAAACGGAAACCATCCAGCTCATCCTGCATGAACGCGAACAACGGGGAACCTTCACCGATCTGCAGGACCTGCTGAAGCGTGTGCCACTGCATGTGGAACAAGCACGCATCCTTATCCGCGTGGGTGCCTTGCGCTTCACCGGCAAGAGCAAGCCTTCCTTGTTGTGGGACCTTACGCTGTTACACCGCCCAACACGCGTGAAAACCGATGGCGACCTCTTCATCACCAAAGTGGAAGAACAGAAACTGCCCGACCTGCAGCACTACCCGCTGGCCGACGCCTATGATGAACTGGACCTGCTGGGCTTTCCGCTGTGCGACCCCTTCACCTTGGCGAAGGACGATGAAGCGCCTGCTTCTGCACCGCGCATCCTCAAGCGCGATATGCATGAGCAGATCGGTAAGCGCGTAACGATGCTTGGCTACATGATCCACGTGAAGACCACCACCACGAACAGCGGTTCATACATGAGCTTCGGCTCCTTCATCGATACGGCTGGCGACTTCTGGGACAGCACGCAGTTCCCTTCCGTGGCCGAGCGCTTCCCCTTCCGTGGGCGGGGTGTGTATCGGCTCAGTGGATATGTGGAAGAGGAATTCGGGCACGTGAGCCTGCGCACGCAGTTCGTGGAGAAGCTGCCGTGGAAGGCGGATCCGCGTTACGGGGAGAAGTAAAACACGATCACTCCACCCCTCGCACATCGTCCTCTCCCTCCCGGTCGAAGAACAGATGATCGGGATCCAACACCACCGTCTTGGGCTGGCGCTTTGTGGTCACTCGAATACTGTTCCCATCAGAACGCAGTCGCACACGCTGTTTCAATTCGCCGCCGCCGTCCAGCGCGATGGCCACATCCAGCCAGTCGTTCATCGGCACTTCCATTTCCTTGCCCAAAGAATCGGTGTAAAGCTTGGCGCATTGGATCCCGACATCAACGGTCCACGTTCCGTCAGCGTTGGTCTTCGCCTTGGCGCTTGTGACGGTGTTGCGGTAGAAGGTGATGTGCTTCAATCCATCCTCGAGCAGGTAGCGCAGACTGTCCGGGGTCACCGCTTCAAGTGAACGGTACAGATCAAGCGTGGTGGGATATGGCGCCCCCTTGAAGGCGAAGGAATCCACGAAGGCACGGTAGGCGGAATTGACGCGTTCCTCGCCGATGAAGTCGCGCAAGCCGTACATCACCACACTGCCTTTGTTGTAGTGGATGTATTGCTGGTTCTCCACCTTCATCAATGGCATTTCGCCGGACCCTTCCTGCCCGCGCCCACGCAAGTAGTTGTCGCGCTCGTACTTGAGGAACTTCCGCATGGCCCCTCGGCCGTACTCCTTCTCCAGTACCATGAGCGCGGTGTATTGCGCCATGCTCTCCACCATCATAGTGGACCCTTGCATACGCGGACCGAGCACCTGATGGCCCCACCACTGATGCGCCACCTCATGCGCCACCACGTAGTAAACCATGTCGATGCGTGACGTGTCGCGCAGATCAGTGATGAAGCCAATGGCCTCGCTGTATGGCATGGTGGCCGGAAAGGACTGTGCGAACCGACGGTAGCGCGGGAACTCGATGATGCGCGCCACCTTGTGCTGGTAGGGGCCGAAGTTCTCCGATGCGTAAGCGATGGCATCGCGCATGCTCTTCAACATCCGAGGGACGTTCGTGCCGTGTTCGGGATGGTGATAGACCTCGAGCGTGACATCCCCGGCCTGCTCGCGCGATACGGCATACCGTGCGCTAAGAACCGACCAGAAGTTGAAGATGGGCGTCTCGCTTTCGTACCGGAACCAGTGCTTGCCATTCGCTTCCCATTCCTTCTTCAAGGTACCCGGCGCGATGCCGATCTGGTCCGTAGCTGTGCCGATGGTACAGGCGAACCGGATGTGATCGGCGTGTTCCATCGTTTCGTTCGTGCGGCGATCAGCGGGATCATCGCTCAGCTGCGCCATCCGCCGCTTCACGGGTAGCCCGAGCTTACGGCGCGTTCCAGGATCTTCCAGCTCCACTTCGGACTGGTAGCCGATCATGGGCAACAGGTCCAGCGTGTTCAGGAAAGTACCGTTCTCCACCAGCGAAAGGAATTCCACATCATTCGCGAAGCCCTTCGGCACCCACTCGCCGTTGACCACCACTTGAACGGAGTCGCCCGGAAGCATCGCCTTGTTCAAGCGGAACATCCGTTGGAAGCGGGCACTGTCGTTGAGCACCTCCAGCGCGTTCGGCACACTGAAGGTCATGCGCATATGGTCCGGCAGGCTGAACCACAGTGTATCCACCGGAGCGTTGCCTTTGTTGGCCAGCGTAACGTTCGCGGTGTAGCGGATAGCGCGTTCCTCCGGTTCCAGTTCCACGGTAATGTCAACGGCGGTGAAGTGCGGCAGCGGCGTTTGGCTGAAGTGTTTGTAGGTCTTCTCATACGCCACTTGAAGTGCTTCGCTGTCCTGTTCGGTGACCGGGGTATTCAAGACGCGCGTGTTGTAGAACCCAAAAGCCAGCAACGCACACCAACCGCCGAATGCGACGGCACCTATTCGCCATGACCGCTTCCAGCGCACACCCGCTTTGCGCATGCGCCACTTCCACGTGTCCTCGCCACCGCGCACGGCCGATAGCGCCGCGATGAACAGCAAGCACGCCGCGAACGCCATCCAATACGTGCGGAAGAAGAGCCACGGCACCAGGAAAGGCCCGAAGCCGTTGAGGTCGCTGTACATCATACGCGGGGCGCCGAAGAGCACCACGAGGTTGGAGTTCACCTTCAAAAAGCCCCAAACCATCGAGTTCACCGCAAAGAGCACCACGAACAGCCCGAAGCCGATGTACTTGTTGTTCACCGCCAGCTGTATGGCTAGCGCTAGGGCCGACCAGAATGCGAAGGCGAACATCCCTGGCCCCAGCAAGTACGTGACGTAAAGACCGGGTTGAACATGGGTGTAGCCGCTGATGAACTGCCGTCCGATGCCCGCCAGGCCCATCAGCACCAAAAGGCCGAGACCAATGAGCAGGAGGACTGTGTACTTCGCCAGAACAAGTGTGCGCAAATGAACTGGTAACGCGTTGGTGATACCGTCCACGTTCGTCTCACGATCCCGCCAAACGAGTTCGCCACTGTAGAAGGTGATGATCACCACCATGATCACCAGCGACACACTGCGTATGAGGTCGATGACATTATAGGTCACCGGCCAGGAATGGTTGCCGGACATGTATGTGACCTCCGAAAGCGCGAAGAGCAGCATGGTCATGCACAGACCAATGATGATCCACGAGATCGGCGTACGAAGGAGGCCAACGAGGTCCGATCGCACAAGCCCAACGAATTGGCGCAGATGCGTAGACCACCCGCTTGTTGGCCGACTCTTGGGAATAGCGGTAGAGCCAGCGAAGGTGAGCGATTGTACATCCGGCAATGCCGGAGCGGTGCTTCTGCGTTCTGTGAAGGAGAAGCGCACGTAGCCGATCGCGAAGACGGCAGCACCGATCGCGAGCCACAACAAGCGGTTCCATGTCAACGGGCCGATCACAGGAAGCAGGCGCGTGTTCTGATCGAGCACGCTCCAATAGCGCGTCACTTGGTCCAAGGCCCGGTTGCCGAACGGATCGAGCAGCGAGGAGAGCAGCGCGTTGTCCACCTCGGTTGAATAGGCGGAGGCGATCCCGCTGAGAACAATGAGCGCGACCGAGGTGACGAAGGCCGCCGCCGTTGACCGCACATGCGAAGCGATGGCGAACATCAGCGCGCTTTGGAAAAGGATGCTGG
>JANNYL010000669.1:0-5145 GCA_031410075.1 Flavobacteriales bacterium | reverse complement strand
CACATCCTCTTGCGGAGAGCCCGGGAAGGAAAGAGCGGGAAATGGAGTGCCTCGATCAAGGCGCTATTGCCGCGACCGAAATGGCGATCTGGTTGTAGTTCTGGATCTCGAACCCCAACCAACCTTTACGCGAGATGCCATCGGCCTGAATCGCGAAACCGATGTATTGCGGCACGTCCTGTGGGATGACGAAACAGTTGTTGAGCCGTGCGACGCTGTTGCCAATGTCCGTGGTGTCGTTATAGTAGCCATAGCCAAGGGGTGAGAGGTAGAGGACCGGCATCCACGCCATGAGGATCGAATCCGCCTCGGCATAAGACGTGGTGTCCATGGTTTCACCCTGTGTGTACAATCGCGGGCGGAAGCCATTCTCATAGACCGTCTGGATGTCGCCCACGACACCGCACCCGTAGGTGTAGGTCGCCGTCAACCGGTATGGAGGGGTCCATTGCGCATTGTATTCCAAGGTGGTGTCGGCCCGGTAAAAGACCGTATCCGTCTCCACGTGCCCATCAATGCTCAGCCCGGGGTTCAGCCGCTTCATCCACATAATGGCCTGGCCCCCCTCGCCTAAGGAGTGCCAAGTTCGTATCAAGATCGTCATGTCCGGGTTACCCTCGCCGTCCAAGTTCATGGAGAAGGAACGCGTGGATCCGAAAAAATCATAATTCACCAACACCGTATCGAAGCTGGTGATGTACATCGATCCGATATCCCCCGCGACGATCGCAAGCGGACCTGCAGAAGGTGGCTGTTCCTCTTCGGTTTCGGCTACCTCAGCCTCCTTCTTGCAGGCAGCGGCCAACAGGAAGAACGCGAAGCACGATATGATCGGAAGTAGCCGAGATGCCCGGGCAACCATGACGTGAATGTAGGCTGATCCCTTGACCTCGCTCATGGTCTCCACTTCGATGGCTGCGTTTCTTGGATGTCTCAAGGCCCCGTGACTTTCGCCAGCGCAGATCCTCCTGCGGAGACTCTGAGGAAGAACAAGCACCGGTGCATGGTCTGCGCAGGCCTCCCGAAGTTCTCTGTTGGGTGAGCCTACCTTCGATGACGGATCAACAGATCCTTTCCATGGCTTCTGAGTTTGTTCCGAAGGCGTTCACGGTTCTGCGGAAGGGCTACACCAGGCAACAGTTCGGGCGGGATGTGATCGCCGGTGTCATCGTGGGCATCGTCGCGCTTCCACTGGCCATCGCGTTCGCGATCGCTTCGGGTATTTCTCCGGAGAAAGGGTTGATCACAGCGGTGGTCGCCGGCTTCTTCATCAGCGCTTTCGGCGGCAGTCGTGTGCAGATCGGTGGACCCACGGGGGCGTTCATCGTGATCGTGTATGGCATTGTACAGAAGTATGGTATCGAAGGGCTCACCGTGGCCACCTTCATCGCGGGGTTCATGCTTGTGCTCATGGGCTTCCTGCGCTTCGGTACGCTGCTCAAATACTTTCCGCACACCCTGATCGTGGGCTTCACCACCGGCATCGCGGTGATCATCTTTTCGGCCCAGATCAATGATCTGTTCGGTTTGGGGATCGAGAACGTACCAGCGGACTTTCTCGAAAAGTGGGCCGCGTACTTCGCATCGATGGGTTCCTTCGATCGTACCGCCTTGGGCCTGGGTGTGGGTACCATCCTGGTTACGGCCTTCATGCCCCGGCTCACCAAAGTGGTGCCCGGTTCCATCGTGGCCATCGTCCTTGCCACGGTCGCGGTTTCCTGGTTCCACCTGCCCGTGCAAACGATCGGTTCACGGTTCGGCGAGATCCCGAGCACATTGCCCATGCCCCATTTCTACGCGGTGGACTTCGCGACGTTCAAGGACCTGCTGCGGCCGGCGTTGGCGATCGCCTTGCTGGGGGGCATCGAGTCGTTGTTGAGCGCGGTGGTATCGGATGGCTCCATCGGGGGCAAGCACCGCAGCAACATGGAACTGGTAGCGCAGGGAGGGGCCAACATCCTCTCGGCGATGTTCGGTGGAATACCGGCAACCGGAGCCATCGCTCGCACGGCCACCAACGTGAAGAACGGAGGACGCACGCCGGTAGCGGGCATGGTGCATGCGGTAACGCTGCTCCTGATCATGCTGGTAGCAGGCAAGTGGGCGGCCCAGATCCCCATGGCTTGTTTGGCAGGCATCCTGGTGGTGGTGGCCTGGAACATGGCCGAACTGCACAGCTTTCGGGCAGTGTTCAGAACGAGCCGCTACGACATGGCCGTGCTGCTCACCACCTTCCTGCTTACCGTGATCTTCGATCTGGTGATCGCCATCGAGATCGGCTTGGTGCTGGCAGCGTTCCTGTTCATGAAACGGATGAGCGATTCCACCCATTTGCGCGCATTGAGCGAGAGCGCTGATGCAAGCGACCATCTGTTCGACGCGGAATTCAAGAACGTGCCGAAGCATGTGCTGATCTACGAGATCAACGGGCCGCTCTTCTTCGGCGCTGCACAGACCTTCACAGATACGATGAAGACCGTTGGCGACAAGCACCGGGTCCTGATCCTCCGTATGCGGCATGTGCCGTTCATCGATGCCACCGGCCTGCATCGGTTGCAGGATATCATCAACACCATGCAACGGCGCAACATGCGGGTGTTGCTCACAGATGTTCAACCCGATGTGCGGCATGCCATGCGCGATGCCGGTATCCTGAAGGAGGGTATGCTCTTTCCGGGAATTGGGGAAGCCTTGAAGCAGGTGGGCGGCACTGGCAACGAGAACCCATAGCGTTCCGACCCCTCTCCCGCCAGTGTACCCGGCCCGTTCTTCTTTGAACGTGCGCGCACACAGGCCGGGTACACTGACGACAGCGGTGCTAAAGGATCAAGTGACACGGATCGCAGGACCTGTCCCGCCGTAGCGGGATCCGCGCCAGCTGGGGTAAGCTACTTTGCGCTGCGAAATCAGCAGCAGTGGATCACGAGCGACCCTACGTGGCGGCCTTGGATGGGTTCAGAGCCGTGGCGATCCTGGTCGTTATGCTCTTCCATGTGAACGTGCCCTTCTTCGGGCTAGGTTGGAACGGGGTATCACTGTTCTTCGTCCTATCAGGTTATCTCATCACGGGTATCCTGGTGGATAGCCGGGAGAAGGGGAACTACTTCTTCGCGTTCTATGGCCGCCGAGCGCTGCGCATTTTTCCGGTTTACTACCTCGTCCTCTGCTCAGGATTGATCTACGGTACGTTCTTCCATATTCCGGTGTCGGACGCACCCTGGTTCTTCTTGTATGTGCAGAATTTCCTTTTGGTAGCAAAGGATTTCGATGTTGATTTCCCCTGGCTATGGTACCATACATGGTCGCTGGCCATTGAGGAGCAGTTCTACGTGTTCGTACCCCTGGTGGTCTGGCTGCTTAACCTGCGCCAAGCGCGATTTTTTTTTGCAGCACTTATCGCTGCTTCCGTGCTTTATAAGTTGGGGATGTATTGGAATTACGGCACGGATATGATACTCCGACCAAGGACGTTCGCCAACCTGGATCAGCTCTGTGCAGGGTCTGTGCTGGCCTGTCATTTCCGGCTTGTTGGCCAGCAGAAGACGTTGCGCTCTTTTGGTATCCTGGCCAGTTTGGGTGCGCTGGTCTATTTCACACTCGCACTTGCGGCACCGTCCATGTTCGCTCCGTGGAACATGATTGACCAGCGAGGCCCTGGATGGCTCCTTTTGCATTTCACCGCCGTCGCTGTTACCCCGTTCATCCTTCTAGTGTTGGTCACCGATAGATCGCCCCCGCTAACACGTTTGCTCTCTTCGCGGCCCATGCGCTATGTGGGCAGGATCAGCTACGGACTTTATCTCTATCACAACATTGTTTTCAACCTTGTTGATGAGACCCTGTTCCATTTTGGACTTCAATGGCCCGCTTGGACGACCGGTTTCCTGAAGTTCGCATTGACCTTTTTGATATCCGCACTTTCGTGGGTGCTGTTCGAAAGTCCGCTGTTGCGCCTCAAGCGTTTCTTCACTTACAGCGAGCGCGCAAAGAACACGAGCGCTAGCGTGGGGTGATGTAGACCGTACATAGAGCATTGGACCAGCATATCGAGCGGTCGCTCTGTTCCCCTCGCTAGCGCGAATCTTCTCTGACGCTGGCGCGGATCTGTGATCCAGGTCCATCCCCGTTCTCGCTCGGTTCCACCGAGTGAGCCATCTGCTTAGGGCTACCTCGTGGCCTTCACCGCAGCATCCAAGCGCGCGGCCACATTATCCCAATCCACCAACTGCGCAAGGTTGTCCACAAAGTCGGGCCGCTTGTTGCGGAACTTGAGGTAGTAGGCGTGCTCCCACACATCAATGACCAACAGCGGAAGGGTGCCCCAATGCGTGATGCGTTCGTGGTTCTCCACAGGCATCAGCAACAGCTTGTCCGTATAGGGATGATAGCCGAGCACGCCCCAGCCATTGCCATCGATGTCCTTGCTTACGCTCGCGAGCGCGGCCCATAGGCGCGCCACCGAGCCGAAGTCCTTCTCGATACGCTTGAGCAGCTCGCCTTGTGGTGCGCTTTTCTTGGTGGTGAGGTTGGTCCAGAAAATGGAGTGCAGCACGTGCGACGAGAGGTGGTGGCTCAGCTTGCGCGACCAATGTGTAAGGCCCGCTTGGTCGTTGGCGTCCATCGCGGCTTTCAACTTCGCTTGGTCGTTGTTCGCACCCTTTACGGCAGCGGCATGGTTGAAGGCGTGGTGCAGATGGAGCGTTTCAGCATCCATGAACGGCTCCAACGCGCTTTCGGCATAGGGCAACGCCGCCTGCACGAAGTTACCGTCGGCGTCCACGAGCACATCGAGGCCCATGCCTTGTATGTCGGTGGTTGCGTGCACATCGCGGGTGATGAGGGCGGCGCCCGTGAAGAGCGCACCAGCGCGGAGAAAGTCCTTTCGTTCCATCAGAGGAGGTGTTTCAACAAGAGGCCGGTGCCAGCGGCAATTGGGATGACGAGGGGTTCGTTCAGCTTATTGATGCGAAGCAGCGCGAGCAGGGGGTTAGGGCAATGAGCAGTGAAGGTAGGTTTTACACTGTGCGCCGGGCGATAGCGAACACGGCTCCGAGCAGCGCGCGTACCGCGGCAGTTGTGATACCCCGCAAGTGCTCGCATAAGGGAATAGGCCCGAGCTCGCGCAAGTCTTCCGCGCGGGTCGGT
>JANNYL010000668.1:0-3415 GCA_031410075.1 Flavobacteriales bacterium | reverse complement strand
CCTGAGCGCTCTTCAACAGGGCTTTGGTAGGAATGCACCCCCAGTTGAGACAAATGCCACCAAGGGCTTCTTTCTCGATGATCGCGGTCTTCAGGCCGAGTTGGCTTGCGCGGATGGCGGCAACGTACCCGCCGGGGCCGCTGCCAAGAACGATAACGTCGTAACTCATGGTGTGTTCCTGGAAAATGGGTGGCGAAGGTAGAAGTGCGGATGGTTGCTAGTTGATCATAGTTGGTTACGGTGCACGGTTCGATCGGTGGTCCGCTCTTCAGGCTATCAGATTCCGGGCTATCCACCAGCCAACGACCAAGACCAACCAACCATACACCACGTAGTTGTTCGTGTCCAATGCCCGGCCAGCAAGAAACCTCCCCACCACCCATTGCAGGACCAATAACGGAATACTCACCACCAACAACGCGTTGTGACCGAATGCATCACCAAATCGTCCGTGAAGCAGATCATGCAACCCACGTTGCGAGCCACAACCGGGGCATAGCAGGCCCGTGAAATAATGGAACGGGCAAGCAAGGAAGCCACCTTGCGAAGGATCGAAGGAATAAAAAATGCACGCAAGCACAGTTGCTGCGACCAGCACAGTAAACGTTCGCCAGTTCATGAGGAAGGAACTGGCTTCAATTGTGCTCAGCACCGGCGGCAGCTGCCGCAACGCCCACAAATACGAACACCATAAGAACCCAAGCAAGAATTACGAGCAAATTGAGCCCCAAGCCTACCCAGAAACCGATCTTGGTCCAACGACCTGCTTCCTTGCTAGCACGATCCGCACCGGCAAGATCACCTGCATCAAATCGGGAGTTCACATTGGCTGCGTTCACAATGCCAACGATGCCAAGTGGCAAGCAACAGAACAAGGTGACCAAAATCGATTCAACGAGCCAATTTTTCGGTCGTGCATTCGTGCCAATGGTTTCCATGTTCTCGGTTTACGCATGACAAGGCTAACCGATAAGAACCGATCGAACAAATGGCCAGGGATCGAACGGAACATGGTTGATAAGCTGATCCGGAGCAATGCCGCTGGAGAGCAAGCCCTGCTACTTTTCGCTCACACCATTAACCAAAAAAAATGACGGACATGAACGCAGGCGTAAGTGCGCGCCCAACTCTCTTGACGGTTCTCTGCATCCTGAGTTTCATCGGTGCTGGCTTTGGCATCATAGGGGGCATTATTGGATGGGCTGGGATGAAAGCAATGAATTCTGGGGCGATTTCCGAAATGGTAGCGGAAAGTGGAGATGCGGATGCCATGGCTAAACTAGAGGAGGCCAGCGCGAAAATGAGCGAAAGCGGATTGAGCGCAGATCAAATGAGTACTCAATTATTGTTGGCAGTGGTTTTGGCTGCCGTTTCCCTAGTTGGTGTAATCATGATGTGGAAGTTGAAAAAAATGGGATTCTGGGTCTATTCACTTCCTGCGCTACTTGGTATTGCCGCCCCGCTTCTGATGGGAGGCAAATTTGATATGAGCGTATTGGGATTGATCGCACCAATAATCACGATCGCATTCATCGTGCTTTATTGGACTCAGACCAAAGTCATGAGTTGATCTATCAACATATTTCCAAAAAAGCCCCCGGCCATCCGGGGGCTTTTTCATTTCTCGAACTTCCACACCCTTTCTTCGCGGCCAAATGGAACTTACCACCCCGCCCACCCGCTCATCTGCGCTCACCCGCCTGTGCCTGTTCAGCTTTGCGAACCAAGGCGTGATGTTCCCGGTGTACTTCTTGGGCATTTTCTCCACTGCCTTCTTGAGCCGAATGACACCGGAAGAGGTGGAAGCATTACTGCGCACAAGCACATATGGCCTGTTGCAAACTGGGCAACTGGAACAAATGCTCACAGTGGCGGAATCGCTCCGTGAGAATGGTGTATGGATAATGCTCGTGTTGGCCTTGCGCACGTTGGCAAGGTTTATCGGGGTACTGCGCATGTGGAAGCTCAAGGGCGATGGGTTCCACATCTATACGACAGCCCAATTACTTGGCATTCTGCTGCCCATGCTCATTGGCGGCCAAGCCATGTTCAGTGGCCTGGGTCTGATCACCGCCGTAATGTGGTGCTATTTGTATTGGTCGCAGTTGAAGGTCCTGAAAGTCCTATGAGGCCGCTTGCGAGCGGTCTAGGACTTCACAGCAATGCCACTGATCTCGACATTCACTCCACGCGGTAGACCTTTCACAGCGTATGCCTCGCGCGCCGGAGGGACCTCCTTGAAGTATGAGCCGTAGACCGCATTCACAGCGCCATACAACGACATGTCGCTAAGAAGAACGGTCATCTTCACCAGGTCACCGAAGCCCAAGCCCGCTGCCCGCAAGAGAAGTCCGATATTCTCCATCACTTGGGTGGTCTCTTCCTCGATCGAGCCCATGACCAGTTCGCCGGTATCACCCTTCAGCGCGATCTGACCGCTGAGATACAGCACGCCATTCTGTTCGATCGCTGGGGTATACGGGGCTAAAGGCTTGGCTGCACCAGCTGGGTGGATCGGGTTCTTCTTCATCGCACAAAGAACAGAAGAAGTGACGCACGGACGAAGAGATCAACGGAAAAACAGATGTCGTTCGCTACCGAGTGCGGTCGTGTAGTTTCGCGCACCAATGAAAGAACAACCTCTTATTCTCGTTACCAACGACGACGGCATTACTGCGCCCGGCATCCGCACGCTGACGCAAGAGATGAAGGCGTTCGGCCGGGTGATCGTGGTGGCTCCGGATAAACCGCAAAGTGCCATGGGGCATGCGATCACGATCCATGATTACCTGCGGCTGAACAAGGTGGAAATGATGGATGGTGTGGAAGCCTACAGTTGTAGCGGCACGCCGGTGGATTGCGTGAAACTTGCTGTTTACCATGTTATCAAAGGAAGGCCCGCCCTGCTCGTTAGCGGTGTTAATCATGGGAGCAACATCAGCATCAACGTATTGTACAGTGGCACCATGAGCGCGGCAGTGGAAGGCGCCATGGAAGGCATTCCGAGCATTGGTTTCTCGCTCATGGACCACGACGTTCAGGCGGATTTCGCGCACGTGCAGCCCATCATTCGTTCAGTGGTTTCCAATGTTCTGGAAAAAGGGTTGGCCAAAGGCACCTGCTTGAACGTGAATGTGCCGCGGGTATCTGAAGTTCCATTGAAAGGCCTTCGTGTTTGCCGCCAGGCATGGGGTTTCTGGGAAGATGATTTCGAAGCGCGCAAAGACCCCATGGGTAAGGACTACTTCTGGCTGCGTGGCCGCTTCAAGGACTTGGACCATGGTGAGGATACGGATGTTTGGGCCGTGAACAACGGATACGCCAGCGTAGTACCCGTTCAGTTCGACATGACAGCCAACCATGCCATCTCCGAACTGATCTCATGGGACCATGCGCGTTGATCATTTCCTTGTCG
>JANNYL010000667.1:0-6369 GCA_031410075.1 Flavobacteriales bacterium | reverse complement strand
GTGGACAAGGCGATCGCCAGCCTGGCAAAGACCATGGACAAGCTGGTCGAGAAAGGCAAGTTCAGCGCAGAAGAAGCCGCAGCGATCAAGGCTCGCATCAAGCCGGCCCAGGACTTGAAGGACTTGTCCGACTGCGTTCTGGTGATCGAAGCGATCATCGAGGATCTTGCTGTGAAGAAGAAGCTCTTCTCTGATCTCGAGGCCGTTGTTGGTGCCGAAACCGTGCTGGCTACCAATACCTCCTCCCTGTCCGTTACCGCGATCGCTGCCGCCTGTAACAAGCCTGAGCGCGTTATCGGCCTGCACTTCTTCAACCCCGCTCCTATCCTGCCTTTGGTCGAGGTGGTCCCCGGACTTCAGACAGCCCACGGATCTGTTTCAGTATGCACCGATCTGATGCGCGCCTGGGATAAGGTGCCGGTGGTTTGCAAAGACACTCCGGGCTTTATCGTGAATCGTGTGGCCCGTCCGTTTTACGGTGAGAGCATCCGCATCTTCGAGGAAGGCATTGCGGATATGCGCACCATCGATCGAGCCATGAAGGAGATCGGCGGTTTCAAAATGGGCCCGTTCGAACTGATGGACCTGATCGGCAACGATATCAACTTCACCGTTACCAGAACCGTGTGGGAGAGTTTCTTTTTCGACCCGCGTTACAAGCCCAGCTTTACCCAGCAGCGCCAAGTGGAAGCCGGATGGCTCGGCAAGAAGACCGGTCGCGGATATTACACGTACGACTCGGACGGCAATTCTGGAACATCAGGAACGGCCGAACTTGATGCTGTCCTTTGCCGAACCATTGTGGATCGCGTGCTGGTGATGTTGATCAATGAAGCGGTTGATGCCCTGCATCTTCGGGTGGCCACACGCGAGGACATCGAACTGGCGATGACCAAAGGGGTGAATTACCCGAAAGGCCTTCTGAAATGGGCCGATGAGACCGGCTTGCCCAACGTCTTGAAACGTTTGGAAAAGCTCCAGTCCGTTTATGGCGAGGATCGTTACCGGCCTTCTCCCCTATTGCGGCGCATGGTAGAAACAGGAAGTACGTTTTATTGAACTGCTTCAATAGTCGGTCTTGTTCTGACGCATTACTTCGCCGCCCGAAACAAAACACCCCGAACTATCATGAAGTTTATTGTCGCCCTCACCGCCACTGCCGCCGTGTTGAGCATTGTTGCATGCGGACCTTCTGAGGCCGAGATCGCTGCCACCAAGGCCAAAGCCACTGCTGATAGCCTTGCTGCTGTTGCAGCTATGGAACAGACCTACACCGTTGATGCTGCCAACAGCAAAGTGATGTGGGCAGGCACCATGGTGGGCGTTTATACCCACACTGGCACACTGAACATCGTTGAAGGTTCGATCATGACCAAAGGTGGTCAGCTGACCGGTGGATCTTTCGTTGTGGACATGACGACCATGGCACCTACGGACACCAATTACAACACCACCGACCACACGAAAGACAATCTCGTTGGTCACCTCAGCAGCCCTGATTTCTTCGATGTAGCTGGTACTCCAAAAGCGATGCTCAAGATCACCGGTGTAACCGAAAATACCGCTACTGCTGAACTCACGATCCGTGGAAAGACGAATACGGAGAAGATCACTGATATCGCGATCACCCCAGGTGAAGGTGGCCTGATGAAGGCAACCGGAAAATTGGTGTTCGATCGCCAGAAGTATGGCGTAGCCTGGAAGGCGACCATGAAGGACATGGTGCTGCAAGACAATATCGAACTGACCGTGGAGCTTGTTGGTAAGGCCCAGTAAGCACCCCTTCGGTGAAAGTCGAATAGGCCCCTGCCGCAAGGTGGGGGCCTTTTTCGTTGCTTATGCTATACCCGCTCACGACATTCAGCGCTCTGGACAACCGATCATCGTCGGCATAACCCTTCAGTGTCCTAAGGTCCACAGTGTGCTTCACACCAGTTGCAGAAGCGACCACCACTTCCGGGTGGTCGCTTTCGAACTAGATGGTCAACTTCTCTTGTTTACCGGTCTGTGTCGATGCCGTGAGGGAAGCCAGCATCGCGAACGATCCAAGCAAAAGCGTTCTCATGGGTTCGATGTTTGATCAAAGCGGAGATCCCGCCGTCGTGTGCTTGTCAGACGTAGCCTTTCGCTTTACAGCCTCATACCCAAAGCCTGTTAAACATGCCACATCGCCAATCGTCGTCTTGTCCCCCATCATCCGTGATCTTCCGCGCTTCCTCGAAGGGCTATCTGCTTGTTCACTGCTTCGTCAGCGCGCTGGCACCCATGGTGAAGACTCCTGACCAGGGAACACTTCGTCAAGGTCCCAGCATAGAGAGGCTACAAGATCCCTAAAGGCCTTCAGTTCGTCCTCGGTTGCCGGTCTCTTGCCGGTCGCCAACACCGCGTATATGAACCGAGTGTAGTTGTCCGCACTCACCACAGCGTGGTACTCGTGTAAACCGCCTTCCGAACTCTCATGGTAACCATCAACACCGTACCATGGGTTCTCCACCTCGATGCGTTCGGAATTGAACATTTCCCCGTTCGGCAAGTCGCCGCTCAGGTAAAACAAGAGTTCCCCATCGCCCATGCGCGGGCACTGCAGCTTGATGAAGGGAGCATTCTTCTTCGCGCCGCCTTTCAACGGACGCAGCAACATGTGTGCGCCATGTTCGGCGGCACCTTCGCTTGTTGCCTTCCAGCCCTCGGGCTCCAGCAGGTAGTAGTCGCAACCATTCCCTCGGTCGTCAACAAGAGCGCCACGCTGGTCGTAGGCCGCAGGGTCCTGGGCCTGCCCGCATCCAGCGAGAAAGCCGATCGCAATACCAAAAAGGAGCCCTCGCGCGATCATCGCCTTCGTCTTGTCCCCCATCATCTGTGATCTTCCGCGTTTTCTTAATAGGCTCTCAACTTATTGAGCACCCCGAAGTCATGATCGCTGGGACGGTCTCTTGCCAAAACCCACCAACCCACTGTTCAAAAAGCCCCATATCAGAACAGACGCGATGAACACATAAAATGTCCAGCTCGCGGCCATCTTCATGAAGGCTCTCTTCTCTAGCCTATTGAGCGCATCCTTGGTCCAGTTCCCGGCAGCCAATCGCTCCTGCCAGTCCGCTGAGGTGATATCGCTGAACAGCACGCCCCATGCGAAGTACAGGCCCACGGGGACGCACACGATGATCAACACATTCAGCGCTTGCTTCACCCAGACTATCGGAATCGTCCCGTTGCTCATTCGCTCATCGGTTAATCACCTCCGCATCCACTGCGCCTGTTGCACTGTGATCATCGCCTATCGTCGTCTTGTCACCTATCATCCGTGATCTTCCGTGTTTTTTCAAATTACTATCAGCGTGTTCACTTGCACGGTCTGCTGCATCTTGCTCAATCCTTGGTGATTGGTGGCAGAATCAAACCGTACCGCCTGAATAAGTCCTCGAACTCCTCCAGGCTGTGCTTCCAATTGCCTTTAGTCCTCATACGTTTCAATAGCTCATCCTTTAGCTTCGGATTGTCCGATCCGAGTATCATGTTAGCAACATCAAGGTATTCGCTCGGCCAGAGCTTCGGCTTCCGAAGTTGATCGGCCAACGCCGCTCCCAGTTCCTTCTCGTATGTCTCTTTTGCGTTGCGAAACAAGTAGTACACCGCATCCAAGTCCTTCTCACGGAATGCCAACGCTGATATCCGTTCATTGAAGCGGGTTGGATAGACCCTGTTCTCAAGTGCCCGTGACAACAACAACCAATAGGCGCCCTTTGAATAAAGCACGATGCTATCCATCCTGAACATGAGCGGATCATTCAACGCTGCGACCTCAGGCACGCCCCGTTCACGCAGTCGTAGATGGTTCCAATATGCGTGGTAGAGCTCAGATGCCAACGGATCTTGGCTACGAATGCAGCCCGAGAAGGTCTCCACCATTTCCTTCTCCTTGAGGAACTCAACAAGCACGGTATCCAATCCGGGATACTCCTTCTCTGCTAATGCCCACCCTGCATAACAGCGGACCGCGAGATTGGAGTGCCCGGTAAGCCGTCTCAGATCCGGTATTGGCCATTGAGTCAGCGAGATGAACCGGTCGTACTGGGCCGTCCTCTCTCCAGCAATTCCCACTCCGCGACTGTCCACTCTATTCTCAGCCGCGATGGAAGCGACCAACGTGTCCAACTCCCAAGCTCGAAGGGTGTCCTCTGCATGAACTTCAACATTCGAAGAGATGGGGACATCGTTCACCTGGCCACAGGCCAAGGCACAGGTTAGTACGAATACGATGGACCCGGACCTGATCATCTCTTCATAAGATCACCTACCTCCTCATCCCCTGCGCTTGCTGCATCTGCGATCATCGCCTTCATCTTGGTCTTGTCCCCCATCATCCGTGATCTTCCGCGTTTCCTCGAACTGCTATCAGCTTGTTCACTGCTTCGGCTTGCGCATGATCCAGACACTTCCGTCTCCGTCGACCTGAAACAATTCCCACCCCTTCCCCTCATACTCCTGGATCAATCCATATACGGCCTTGTAGTACGCTCTATTCGACCTAACAACGATGCCATCATCGCCCTTCTCCGTATCCGCAGGTACCAACCGCACATCTTCGGCGGAAGAGAATACGCCAACGAACGATTCTTTCAATGTCGCAACGCTCTTCATCGTCAGATAGTCATACGTGGTGTTCTGCCCCTCTACCGTAAAGGTCGAGAACACCAATAGCACAACCAGTGCTCTTCCAAAGAAGAAGGAACGCATCGCAGACTCCGGTGTGGTTGGTCGCTCCATGGCTGACAGTTTGATCTATGCCCAATGAATGTTGCATGCACCTACCTCCTCATCCCCTGCGCCTGTTGCATCTGCTGCATCATCGCCTTCATCTTCGTCTTATCCCCCATCATCTTCATCATCTTCCGCGTTTCCTCGAACTGCTTCATCAGCTTGTTCACCGCCTCGATGTTCGTGCCGCTGCCCTTGGCCAGGCGCGCGCGACGTGAACCATTGATGAGCGCCGGGTTCTTCCGCTCCTCCGGCGTCATGCTCTTGATGATCGCCTCGATGCCCTTGAAGGCATCGTCGGGGATGTCGATGTTCTTCAGCGCCTTGCCCACGCCGGGGATCATGCCCATGAGGTCCTTCATGTTCCCCATCTTCTTGATCTGCCCGATCTGCTCCAGGAAATCGTCGAAGCCGAACTGGTCCTTCGCGATCTTCTTGTTCAGCTCGCGGGCCGACTTCTCATCGAAGTGCTCCTGCGCCTTCTCTACCAACGACACCACGTCGCCCATGCCCAGGATGCGGCCGGCCATACGGTCCGGGTGGAACTCGTCCAGCGCCTCCATCTTCTCGCCGGTGCCGACGAACTTGATCGGCTTGTCCACCACACTGCGGATCGAAAGGGCCGCACCGCCCCGCGCATCGCCGTCGAGCTTCGTGAGCACCACGCCGTCGATATTCAGGCGCTCGTTGAAGGCCTTCGCCGTGTTCACCGCGTCCTGACCGGTCATGGCGTCCACCACGAAGAGCGTCTCCTGCGGATTGATCGCCTTCTTGATCGCGGCGATCTCGTCCATCATCTTCTCATCGATCGCCAGGCGGCCGGCGGTATCGATGATCACGGCCGTGAAGCCGTGCTGCTTGGCATGTGCGATCGCGTTCTTCGCGATGCTCACCGGATCCCCCGGGCTTGACCCGGGGGCTCCCTTCTCACTGTACACTTCGATTTCGAGCTGCTTTCCGAGCGTCTCCAATTGCTCCACAGCGGCGGGGCGGTACACATCGCACGCAACCAGCAGCACGCGCTTGCCCTTTTTGCGGATGTAGTTGGCCAGCTTGCCGCTGAAGGTGGTCTTACCCGAGCCCTGCAGGCCGCTCATCAGCACCACCGTGGGGTTGCCGCCCAGGTTGATGCCCGCGCTCTGCCCGCCCATCAGCTCGGCCAGCTCGTCGTGCGTGATCTTGGTGAGCAACTGGCCGGGGCTCACCGTGGTGAGCACGTTCTGGCCCAGCGCCTTGGCCTTCACGCGATCGGTGAAATCCTTCGCCGTCTTGAAGTTCACGTCGGCATCCAGCAGCGCGCGGCGGATCTCCTTGGTGGTCTCCGCCACGTTGATCTCCGTGATCTGGCCCTGGCCTTTGAGGACCTTGAAGGCGCGCTCCAGCTTGTCACTTAAATTCTCGAACATCGAAAAGGAATTGAGGGTCGCTAAGGTAGATGGGCAAGCGAGAGTTGGCGGGCCCCTCAAACCTCTGTCTTGTCCTGAAATAGGTTGACACAAACCAACCCTTCAAGATGGGACTCTCAAAAGAATTCAAAGTGTACAACAGCTACCCGCCGGAATTGCGCAAGCAGGCGGTTTACCGCGTATTAAGCGGGGAGCTTCGCAAGAG
>JANNYL010000666.1:0-1592 GCA_031410075.1 Flavobacteriales bacterium | reverse complement strand
TCTTCTTGAGGTGTTCGGTAAGGTGTTCGATACGCGCGGTGAAAAGCGCGATCTGTCCTTCCGATTTACCGGTGTTCGTGGCGGCCCCGCCGTGTGTCTTGAAGATCTCTTGCTTGGCCTCTTTGGTCAATACTGGCATGTCTCTTTCTTCTGTATCAAACGCCGGAATGGCGAACGAGGGCGCGAATGTAAGGGATACTTCCTTGCGAGCGACGAACCGACGCCCAGAGCCACCGGAACGGTTAGTTCATGAACATACCGATCAACTTGCCCAAGGTGCTTTTCAGGTCCTTACGCTCCACGATCTTGTCCAGAAAACCGTGCTCCAGCACGAATTCACTGGTCTGGAACCCTTCGGGGAGATCGCGACCGATGGTTTCCCGGACAACGCGCGGGCCAGCGAAGGCCACAAGGGCTTTGGGCTCGGCAATGTTCACATCCCCCAACATAGCGAAACTGGCTGTTACTCCGCCAGTTGTGGGGTCCGTTATCACACTGATATAAGGTAGGCCCTTCTTGGCAAGCAGGCTGAGCTTGGCGCTGGTCTTGGCCATTTGCATCAGACTGAAGCTGGCTTCCATCATGCGGGCTCCACCACTCTTGCTGATGATCACCAATGGGCATTTCTTCTTCATCGCCGCATCGGCTGCCATGGCGATCTTCTCGCCAACAACACTGCCCATGCTGCCTCCGATGAACCGGAAATCCATGCAGGCGATCACCACTGTATGCTTGTCCAGCTTGCCTTCCGCAGCGCGCAATGCATCGTTCAGGCCGGTGTCTTTCCGGGTCTTGACCAAGCGGTCAGCGTACTTCTTCGTATCCTCGAATTGCAGCGGATCAGCGGCAACGAGCTTCTCCCCTATTTCCTTGCCCTTGTGGTCATCGAACAGGATACCGAAGTACTCCTCGCTGCCTATTTTCTCATGGAACTGGCACTTGGGACATACCCACAGATTGTTCTCGTGATCCTCCGTTGTGGCGATCTCTGAGCATTCAGGGCACTTGTACCAAAGACCTTCCGGTGTTTCCTTCTTGTCCTCGGTAGAGGTAGTGATGCCTTCCTTGACGCGTGTGAACCAACCCATGGGCGTAAAAGTTGAAGGTTGAAAAATGAAAAATGAAAGAAAGCTCGATCGGGGCGTTGATGTTTCAGCTTTCCGTTTTCAACTTTCTGGTTTTCCCTAAGCTATCGTGATCTTCTTGTCCAAGTAAACGTCTTGGATACCGTTCAATAGGGCGATCCCCTCGTTCATAGGTCGTTGGAACGCTTTGCGACCACTGATCAACCCTTGGCCACCTGCGCGTTTGTTGATGACCGCGGTTTTTACAGCCTCTGCCAGATCACTGGCCCCACTGCTGGCGCCACCACTGTTGATGAGGCCAATGCGGCCCATGTAGCAATTGGCCACCTGGTAACGGCACAGATCGATCGGGTGATCGGTGGACAGGTCGGAGTACACTTTCTTGTGTGTCTTGCCGTAGCCGGGGATCGCGTTGTAACCGCCATTGTTCTCTGGCAGTTTCTGCTTGATTATGTCAGCCTGTATGGTAACACCCAAGTGGTTGGCCTGGCCGGTCAGATCAGCAGC
>JANNYL010000665.1:0-1691 GCA_031410075.1 Flavobacteriales bacterium | reverse complement strand
CTGGAAATTGGAATTCGGCCCGCAATTCATATACAGCTCCGTATAGACCTGATATCGGTACAGTTGACTGCCGGGTGCGGTTTCGCCCTGGTAGACATAGCCCAA
This sequence comes from Flavobacteriales bacterium, assembly GCA_031410075.1. GTDB lineage: Bacteria > Bacteroidota > Bacteroidia > Flavobacteriales_F > PHOS-HE28 > PHOS-HE28. The sequence goes on along the minus strand of JANNYL010000665.1, from coordinate 1,586 downwards.
ATTGCCACCGACCAAGTGAGTGGCCATAGCCACAGTGCCACTTGAAAGAAGGAAGAACAACGAAAGGATCCGGAAGATGCGCTTCATGTGAGCGGTGTCGAATGGTTCAGTGAATGTGGGGTCAGTTCAGAACAACGGTTCGATTCCATCGACCTTGTTGCGTTTCTACACTAAGCATATAGAAGCCAGCGGCCAGGTTCCGGGTGTCGAATCTGTGGATCAGTTCGCTTCCCGGGATCTTGCTGGTGGCAACCTGCGCACCCATTGAGCTGAACAAGGTTATCTGCCTTTCCTTGCCGCTAATAGTGCCGAACGAGATGTTCAATTCATCGCTTGCGGGTTGCGGCCAAACACCATTTATGGGATCACTATTGGTTTCAGCGACTCCGGTGAACGAGCAATCCCACGCAAGCAAGAAACCGGCGCTGTTCTGGCCCCCTCCGCCACCCTGGCTTTCCTGTCGCAACGTGATCGCGGATCCTGAGGATGTGATCAAGCCACCATTCGGCAACTGTGCAAGTCCATTGCCCGTGAACTCGCCGATCAATGGACTGAACACATCCGGCCCGTCGTAGATCGCGAGCCAGCGTTGGGTGTTGTTGCCCCATTGGAATTGTGAGAACGACAGTATCACAACCTCAGTTCCTGTCGGGGCTATCGTGAAGGCCACACCATCGCCCGGTGAATAGGGTGCGTTCGGTCCACCGTCATCGGTAAGCACACCTTGGCATTCAACGCTCAAATCATCCTGGAAACCTGGCATCTGGATCGTGTCACAGGCCCAAGGCTCGGTGTAAGTAATGTAATTGGTGATCGATTGAACATCGCTACCGTTAGCGTTCGTTACCGTAAGTGAAACGGTGTAGTCCCCAGGGGTCAAATACTGATGCAACGGTGAAGGTTGATCGCTTGTGCCTGAATCTCCGAAGGTCCATGCCCAGGAAGTAGGCGCGTTCGTACTGGCGTCGGTGAATTGCACAAAGCCGTTACAGGTATTGGTTGGTGACGCTGTGAACGCCGCTATCGGTGGGTTGGGGTTGGCTGTTACGATCACCGTAAAATCCTCCATTTGGCCATAGAGCGGAGACTCGCACGCACTGGTCGTTTCACCCACCACATCCGCCACAATGCGTATACGAAGCGGTGTTCCGTATACCGAGCCGGCTGGCATTACGAACGTTCCGCTCGGATCCTGTTGGTTCAGGGCACTCCACACTTCTTCACTTGCTGCGAAGGCACCATCGTTGTCAAGATCCATCCAGATGATCACATCATGTTCCACTGTGCCTCCAGTGCCAATGCTAATCGGATAGGCTGTGCCTTCCGTTACTTGGGCAACATTCCCGCATGAGCGATCCACATAGCCCTCCGCTCCATCGGGGCTAGCACTGATAATTCCGGCCAATTGCACGCTTGTAAGACCGAAACCACAGCAATAGCCCTGTGTCTCCGGTGTGCAAGCGGCGGGTGCCAATTGTGCATTGAGATCGATGGTGACCAGGTCTGTGATCGTGAGTGTATCCGCACCGCTGGCGTTGGTCACGATCAATTCGATCGTGTATGTTCCACTCGCGCTGTACGTGTGA
>JANNYL010000664.1:0-6290 GCA_031410075.1 Flavobacteriales bacterium | reverse complement strand
CATAACCGGGATGACAGGCGGTTATGGCTTTCGTGAGGTTTATCGTGACTACGCTTCGTTCATGAGGTCGATACGGGATAACACTGAAATGTCGCCATTGATGATGAAGGATATCGGGCCGTTCCAGAATGCGGACGTTCTTCGCTCTCGGATCGATTACAATAGCCCGGCTGTGCGGTCGTTCGGTGTAAGATCGGCGACACTCTGGTTCACCGAAGTGCCGGTACGTGAGGACGAATACACGTTGGTGCAAGCATTCTCCGTGTTCAAGGTGATCAACTCCTCTTGGACCTATGTGAGCGATGTCAAGGATGGGGAGTACTTCGCGAGTGCCAGTGAAAGCGCGAACCTCCTTGCCGGAGACTGCGATGACCACGCCATACTCATGGCGGCATGCATCAAAGCCATTGGCGGTGAAGTGCGTTTGGTACGCACAACAGGCCATATCTATCCTGAATTGAAAGTAGGGGATGAATCAGCCATGAAGCGCGCCGCGTATTTGGTACGCGAAGAGCTTTTTCCCGAGATCGCACGGCACGCCACCGTATACTACCACACCGATGAATATGGTGATCGCTGGATCAACCTTGATTACACGCGCCATTACCCTGGCGGCGAGGTGATGGACGAGACGATCAAGGGTATTCTGGACCTGTAGGAAAAAAGAAGGCCCCCCGTTAAGGGAGGCCTTCCATTCAAATTCGAAACGACGATCAAGGTAGCTGCTCATTGAACGTGTTGTTCGGCGTTGTGCCGCCAACATTGACCAGTATGGGGTCGCGGTCATTGCCAGCGCCAACATACAATACGCTACCGTCGAGATTCACGTCTTCGGCGAAGTAGCCAGTGACCACATTCGTAGGCACTGTGCTCCCTACCCGCACAAGGATAGGGTCCCGATCATTGTTCGCGCCAACGTATTGAATGGTGCTGTTGCGCACGACGTTACCCGCCCAGCAAGCGCGGACGGCACCGATCGTCTTTTGCGCGTTCGTGCCGAAGTTCCCCTGTGCAGGCGAGGTAAAGTCGACAGTGACAGCAGTACCGCTCAATGCAACAGCAGTACTCGTCATCACCCCGAAGTGGTTGCGCTGTCGAACGGCCAAATAGTAATTGTCCGGACCCAACGGAAAGGCGGGTGCCGAGCTGTTATCCGTATCCACAATATCGCCGTCGCTTTGAAGAAGCATCGCCTTGGTACGCAAGATGGTGGCCGGCGTGTTCTTATCGCGCAATTCCAGCAGCACCCAATCGACCACGGCGTTGTTGCCCGTTGTCGCAAGCACGGTCGGATTGATCGTTTCGCCACCACCACCAACGATGGTGAAACCGGCTGATGTGAATGGTTCGGTGGTCGGGAATCCATTTCCTCCGGTCAACGTTCGAAGAGTGTTGATCATGGTTCCGGTTCCGCTATTGAAAGGGCCTTCAAGGAAGACCTTCGCGTTGAGCGAAACATTCGTTGCTGGAAGTGTTTCGGAAGCAAGCCCATCAAAGGGGTACTGGCCATTCGAAATTCCGGCAAAGGTTTGAAGTGTGGTGATCGCCAGTGTTGTTGGGTTGTAACGGAATAGAACCCCTAAGTCTCCGCTGCCACCTTGGGTTGCGGTGCCGTACAAAAGACCATCCGTACCCTTGATCAAATTGGATTCGGAGAGCTTTCCATCCGTAGTAACAGGCGCAATGTTGAAGCTGTACTCTTCATTGTAAATGGACGTCGCGATCTCCCATGTGAAAATGCCTCCACTGAACCCTTGCCCGTCCTCACGGAACGTGCCGTACAATTTACCGTTGCCTCCATCGAGCACTTCACCAGCTGGAACACCTCCTTGGAAACCGTCGAAGCTGTAGAGTGTGGTGAAAACGCTGGTACCCGGATTCCAAGAGTACAAAGAGCCTTTACCGAATTGCCCATTTCCGCTGCACGTGCCATAAAGCAGCCCGTTGCTCGCTTGGGTCAGATCACCCAACGGTTGGCTACCAGAAGCAACCGTGAAATCGAACAATTTGGTGAAGGCGTTGGTCGATGCTATATAGGAGAAGAGAGCGCCTTGTCCATTCGTGCTACCAACAGAGGTGTTGCCGTAAAGCGTCCCGTTGCCCGCTTTGAACAAGCCGTTCTGTGGAACGGTGCCTGCTGACTGAAGTGCGATGTCCTTCTTCTTCACGCAGGTGTTCGTGGATATCGTGTACTCGAAAAGGGTACCACCATTTGCCGTACCACCACCACTGCACAATCCGTACAACTTACCACCTGATTCAACCAATGTTCCGAGCGGGAAAGTTCCGAAAGTGGCATTCGTGAAATTCACCAGGCGAACAAAGGTGCTGGTGACCGGATCAAAGGAGAACAAGATGCCCGTGTTCTCGGTTCCTCCCGTGCTGGTGAGGCCGTAGAACAAGCCATTGCTCGCCTTCAACAAACGCCCTTTCGGTGTGCTTCCGTTCGAGAAACCAAAGGGCACCAACTCGGTGTCCACTCCAGAAGAAAGTACCACCTTGAAGAGTGCGCCCTCGTTACCAGTGCCACCGTTGTTAGCAACACCTACAAGGGTTCCAGCCGGGTCTTCGATCACTCCAGCCCATGGATCGGAGAAACCGCCATCGGACAAATTGTAAACCACGCTCAACGCATTGGTCGTTGTATTGAAAGAGAAGATCGTGCCAGCATTGCTAAGCCCCCCTTGATCGGCTGTTCCATACAAGAGGCCATTGCTCCCCAGGATCATACGGGAGAATGGACTGCTGCCGGAGACAGAGGTCAAGTTGAAGCGATTCGTGTATGTGTCGGACACGGGGTCATAACTGAAAATGCCCCCCAAATTATTCGTGCCTCCGGCTGAAGTGGTTCCGTATAGCGATCCGTTTGGTGCCAGTACCATTTCGCCCAACGGGAAGCGGCCGGTTGCTTGGGTAAAGTCGTACACTGAGGCGTAAGCATTGTTTGCCGTATTGAAGGAGTAGATCACGCCGCCCCCATTTACGCCACCGATCTGGGTGATGCCATACAGCAGCGTACCACTGGCGGGGGCGGTAAGCCCACCGAAGGGCTGACCACCAGTAAGACTGGGCAATGCAGTGAAATCAAATCGTTTGGTGAACGCGTTGGTACTGGTGTTGAATTGATAAAGCACCCCACGACCGTTGACGCCACCCAGTTGGGTTACACCGTATATCAGGGCGTTGCTGGCCTGCATCAATCGGCATCGTGGTGTGCTGCCTTTGCCTGCAGCTGTTGTGAGAGCATCGAAATCGACGCGTTTCGTCAGGGCACCTCCGATAACGTAGTCAAAAAGAGTACCCACGTTGTTCACTCCACCTTGGCTACACGTGCCATATAGTCTCCCATTGGCCGCTTGCATCAACCCGCGATATGGTCTTGCACCTATTGCGGTAGCCCCAGAGGTACTTGTGGAAAAATTCACAAGAACGATATAGGCGCCTGTGCTCGGGTTGTAACTGTACAGAACACCTACACCAGCGGTACCTCCGAACTCTGTTACACCATAATAGAGCCCATTGCTGGCTTTGATCACATCTCCCTTAGGACTACCACCTTCAAATCGGGTGAAGTCGTACTTTTTCGTGAAAACGTTTGCTTCGGTAATGGAGTAAATAGTGCCAACGCCGCTAGCCCCACCCGATGCGGTCATTCCCCACCAAGTGGTTTGGGCAGACAATGAAGCCGGTATAGCAAGAAGAGCGAGGAAGAATGAATTGCGCAATGTTCGGAGCATGGGGTTGGAAATTGGGCCGAAGGGGTATTCGGTGCTAAAGGATCTCGAAAGTAAGTCTCCTTGACGAACCGAGCAGCATCTTTCCGATGCTCAATTGGAAATTTCCGCATCGAAAACTGTCCGACGGTTGGGCGGCTACATTTGACCGTAGACCATCCGTGAAGAAACTGGTAAACCCCGCCGAACTTGCCAAAGCCAGCCACATGCGGCCGGGTGATCCGCGCATTGCCGTGTTGGCCGAAGTAAGCGGGCTTAACCGCTTGGAGCGTTTTTACAACGAGATCGAACAAAAGCCAGGGCAAGATTTTATAAAGGCCCTCTTCGACCACCTTGAATTCGGGATCGAGGTGGATCAGGATGATCTGGCCCAGATCCCAACGGAAGGTGGGTTGGTCTTTGTGGCAAATCACCCTTATGGAGCCATCGACGGTCTTGCGCTCATTCAGGTGTTGCAAAGGGTACGTCCCGAAGTGAAAGTGATGGCCAACTTCATGCTGCAACAGTTGGAACCATTGAAAGATCACTTCATCGGGGTGAACCCGTTCGAGGAATTGAAGTCGCGCAGCAGTTTTCAAGGTATGCGCCAAGCGATGGAGCATTTGGCCCAAGGCGGTGCGCTTGGCATTTTTCCGGCTGGTGAGGTGAGCAGCTACCGAACGGACATGAACGCGGTGGTGGATCCGCGTTGGAAGACACCTGTGATCAAGCTGATCCGGAACGCGAAAGTTCCCGTTGTGCCAGTTTGGTTCGATGGAGCCAACAGCATCATTTTTCAGATGCTCGGAATGATCCATCCCAGTTTGCGCACCGTTGTTCTTCCGAAGGAAATGCTCCGCATGCGTGGAAAGAGGGTGCGAATGCGCATCGGCAAAGCCATTCAATCCAAGGAGATGTCAGCCTTGGGGTCAGTGGAGCAACTGTCACGCTACTTGCGCGCCAAAACGTACGCGCTTGGTTCCGGTGTGCAAGTGAAGCGCGAACAATTCAATCCGCTTCGTTTCCCGCGCACGGCAAAGCCTATCAGCGAAGCACAACCGCAGCAGGACATCGAGCGGGAAGTGCGCGCGATTTCCAAACTCAAACTGAGCAGCCAAGCAGAATTCGACCTGTACCTGGCACCCAGTGAGCGCATCCCGCACATCGTGCGCGAGATCGGTCGCCTGCGCGAGATCGCCTTCCGCGCAGTAGGCGAAGGCACCAACAAACGGATCGACCTGGATGAGTTCGATCTCTATTACGACCATCTATTCCTGTGGGACCGGGAGCAGCATCGGATCGCTGGTGCATACCGTATCGGCGATGGCGCACGCATTATGGAACGCTATGGCAAACGCGGGTTCTATACCTATACGTTGTTCCGAATGGGTCGCCCTATGCAACGGATCCTTGCGCAGAGCTTCGAGTTGGGCAGGTCCTTTGTTCCGCCCGAATACCAGAAGCATCGCCTGCCGCTGTTCCTTTTATGGCGGGGACTGCTGCTCCATGTCATCAGCAATCCATCGTATCGATACTTGATAGGTCCTGTGTCCATCAGCGGAACATATAGTCACTTTGCGCGAGGGCTCATGCTCGAGTTCGTGCGGAAGTACCACTATGACGAAGCCTTGGCCAAGCATGTTCATCCGCGTAACCGCTTTGTTTTCCATCCGGGCAAAACGGATGACGGAGCGTTGCTCGAAGCCAGCGGTGAGGATGTGAAAAAACTGGATCGGATCATTGCCGATATGGAGCCAGAAGGAACTTCGGTGCCAGTTCTGTTGAAGAAATACCTGCAACTCGGTGCCCGCATCATCGGATTCAACAGAGACCCCAAGTTCAACGACGCGCTCGATGGCCTGATGCTTCTGGACCTGACCCGATTGCCCGAGAAGATCGTAGAGGACTTGAAGCGTGGAATGGTGGACGTCGCCGCCGCAGCTACACCGCGCTGAACAAAAGGTCTTCCGCATCCACGAGGTCGTCGATGGGTTTCTCCGTCAACTCATGCTTGTACAGGGTCCAACGCTGGTTCGTGTATTCCAATGCGCTCAAATTCTCGATCCAGTCCCCGCTATTGAGGTAGTCAATGGTGCCGTGTTCGGAGCGGATCGTGCTGATGCGCGGTTGGTGAATATGACCGCAAACCACGGCTTGGTGGCCTTCGAAGATCGCGATCTCCACCATCGTGGTTTCAAAGTCGCTGATGAAGTTCACTGCGCTTTTCACACTGTCCTTAACACGCTTGCTGAAGCTCATTCGCGGCCTGCCGAGCAAGGTGAGAGCAAGGTTCACCCAATGGTTCAAGCGGATCAGAAGATCATAGCCGAAGCCGCCCAATTTGGCCAACCACTTGGCGTTTTTCATGGTAGCGTCGAATATGTCACCATGGAAGAACCAATGGCTTCGGCCGTCGATCTCAAGCACAAGCTTATCCACCAAGTGCAAATTGCCAAGCTGTGCCGGGCTGTAGCGGCGTAACGCCTCGTCGTGATTGCCTGTTATGTAGTAAACCGGGATCTTGGCGCTCCACTTCAGCAGTTTCTTCACCACGCGCATGTGTTCCTTGGGGAAGTA
>JANNYL010000663.1:0-9594 GCA_031410075.1 Flavobacteriales bacterium | reverse complement strand
AAAATAACTGCGCGCCTTGGCACCTTTTCGAAGCTGAAGTGGTGTAAGAAAACGGGGCGATCGATCATTTCGTTTACCCTTGAACCATTTGAGCCCCATGGACGCTGAATACTTCGATGCGGACGAATGGCTGCGTTCCTTTTGGCCTTCAGAATGGGAACTGTCTGAGCCTGTCGCGCCGTATGGTGAAGGGTACAAGCGAAGGAATCCGGTCGTGGAGGAGACGTTTGAGTTGGCGAGCTTGATAATGGACTATTGCGAGATCCTGGAAAGGAAGAACCGTGTGTTCGCCGATCAGATCCTCCGCAGTGGCACGTCAGTGGGATCACAGACTCGCGAAGCACAAGGAGCGGAGAGCTTGGCGGATTTCTTCCACAAAATGAAGATCGGTATGAAGGAGTTGGAAGAAACCGATTTCCGGTTGGACCTTTGTCATCTGAAGGCCCACTACCCGCATGACGTCGCGCTCGTTGAAAGGACCAAGCGCCTTTTCCCATTGTTCCATAGCATCCTCGCGACTACACGAAAGCGCATAAATGACAAGAAAAAGTGATGCATCCCACGGATCCTGCTGATCGAATGGGCACATGCCCACATGTTCTCATGACCACATGACATTCTCCAAGCGTCTTCGCCTCTTCATGCTCGGCCTCGGCTTAGGGACGATCGTCTCTTTCGCCATGTTCGGTAAGGGCTGCACCAACACTGCATGGACGCCTGATGGTCGGGTGCGGTTACGGATGAAAAGCACACTGGTTCGTGCTACGCCTATTGCGCATCAACAATTGGAAGCCCTTGGGTTGGATCTCGCTGCCTTGCGCGCGAACATGGATAGCTGCGATGTGGATTTCGGTGATAGTCGCAGAACCGATGACAGTCTTTACTATGCGATCAGCGGCACGGTGAAAGGCAAAGCCGTGTCCTTCAATGTGGCGGCGTTGCGCGATTACGTGATCGATAGCACAGCGACGCTATTGGAGATCAGATGACACTGGTTTCCGGCCGGTAGCCGCTGCAAAGCAAGGGTCCCTATTTCACTCTCCGCGCAACAGCGTTACATGCCCAATGAAGTCGCGCTCCTTGATGCGCTCGGCCGGGTTGGTGCAGTTCTTGAAGACCACGCGCCACACGTAAACGTCCTGTTTGCAGTCCACTCCGTTCAAGGTGCCATCCCACGCGATGCCGGGTTCGGTGGCGGTGAAGATCCGTTCGCCCCAGCGGTCGAAGACGTAGAACGCATATTCGCACGTACTGTAGCCTGACGGAACAGGTAGGAACTGCTCGTTCGTTCCATCCCCGTTGGGGGTGAACGCGTTCGGCACCCAGATCAACGGATCGCTCGGTGCGTTCACCACACGGCAAATGGTATCGGGGCAATTGAACTCGTTGATCGCTACCAAGCAAACCAAATACTCGTTGCCGGGGCCGTTCGGGAACACATGCAACGGATCCGGTGCGGTGGTATTTGAGCCATCACCGAAGTCCCATTCCCAACTCACTGCATCCTGCCTGAGGTTGTTGAATTGAAGTGCGTTGTCGAGGCTCAGAAGTGTATCCCACGTGTAGTAGGCGGTCGGAGTTGGGTTGATCAGGACCGCGTCGGGTACAACGAGCGTATCGGTGCATCCGCCCGCTCCGTAAGCGATCAAACTGATGTCGTAGATGCCCGGAAGGTCATACACATGTGCGGGGTCTTCTTCGCTCGTGCTGGTGTTATCGCCGAAATTCCAGAACCAGGAGGAACTGTTCTCCGAATTGTTCGTGAAGGGCACCGGATAGGTGGCGCAGCCGGGCAGTTCGGCAGTGTAAGCCGCTAGTGGTGTTGGGTATGAAATGAATTGCGCATTGCTCGTATCCGAGCAGCCATATTGGTTCGTCGATATCAATTGGATATCGAATGTGTTGGCGGTCGCATACGTAGCCGAGGGATCCACATCGGCTGATGAGCTACCGTTGCCGAACGTCCACGCGTAGGTGAGCGCACCTTGTGATGTATTGGTGAATTGCACATCAACCGGGTGGTCGCAACTCTGCAACGGATCGAAGGTGAACGCACTAACAGGGATCGGGAACGCGACTACTTCCGTGTAAGCCGTATCAGCACATCCGTTCAAATTCTCGGCGATCAGTTGTACCTGATATGAACCGGCGTTGGCGTAGGTATGTGTTGGGCTCAGGTTGCCGCTGGTGTTGTTGTCCCCGAAGTTCCATTGCGCGAAATCGTCGCCCGTACTTGTGTTCCCGAACGTAACCGTCAAGGGTGCGCAACCACTCACCGCGCTGGGGAGGAAGACCGCCGTTGGGGTGACTTTCACCACCACGGGCTGCACAAGCGTGGCACTGCACTCGTTCACCGAACTTTCAACCGTCAGCGTCACGAGGTACGTTCCATCATCGGCATAACTGTGGAACGGGTTGGTGAGCGTGCTTCCGTTGCTATCGCCAAAATCCCAATCAATGCCGGAGATGTTCGGTGTTTGGTTGATGAACTGGAAAGGCACTCCCGCACATACACTGTCCGGTTGAACGTCGAAGGCCACAGCCGGAGATGGATCCACGATGATCTGAACGCTCACCGTGTCATAGCTGCAACCGTTATCGCCGAAGAGCGTGCAGGTATATGTACCCGGCTCTGTGTAGGTGAACGAAGTGTTGTAGTCGCTGCTCAAATTGGTGCCGTCCAAATTCCAGTACCAGTTCGTAACGCCTATGCTGAACTGCGTGAAATTCACCGTGAGCGGCGCACAGCCTTGTGTGGTGTCGGTGTTGAAGAAGGCCGTGATGCTATTGGGTTGCACCACCACATCGTACGTGGCCGTGTCGGTGCCACATGCGTTGGTGGCAACGAGTGTTACGGTGTTGGTTACCGTCAAGCTATCGGTGAAGAAGGTGTGATCTACCAGGCTGTCGTTGGTGAATGTGGTGGTGCCATCGCCCCAGATCCATTCGAACGTGTCGGCTTGGCCAACACTCACGTTGCTGAACGTAACGGTCCACGGCGAGCAACCCGTATCGAATTCCGGACCGAAGTAGGCGATAGGATCCGGATGCACGGTGATGAGCGTGTCATCACTGAACGTGCCGCACAAGTTGGTGCCACTCAGCGTAACGAGGTACGTTGTGTCGGCGATGATCCCTTCAGGATAGCTGAGCGCGGGCGGAAATTGTGCGCTGCTGATCGGCCCCAGGCCAAAGTTCCACAGGTAGTCCACGGATGGGCCAGTGCTGTTGTTGGTGAACGACACCGTGAGCGGGCCGCAACCATCGCTCACATCCACCGTGAAGTCGATCACCGGTGAAGGCCAAACCGTAACACTGCCGGTGATGGTATCCGTGCAATTCGATCCCGTACCAACCACCAAGGTGATCGTGAATGTGCCCGTATCGGGATAGGCATAGGAAGGGAAAGGCGAACTACTGGTTCCAATGCCATCGCCGAAATCCCATTGCCAGCTGGTGTTGCCGGTGCTGAGGTCGGTGAAGGCGAAGGGTGCGTTCTGGCAGGCGATCGGGTCGTTCGTGAAGTTCGCGACCGGCTCTTCGTTCACCGTGATCAGCACGTTGTCGCTGTTCGTGCAACCTGTAACGGGATCGGTATAGGTGTAGGTGAGCGCATTGTCGAACAAGGGCGCAGCACCGGGGTCGAACAGGCCTTGCAATGCATCCGTGATGCCCGTGCTTCCGCTCCAAGTACCGCCTTGCGGGTTCTCGGCCAGGTCTTGCACGGGTTCGTATGCGCAGAAGCCGAGCGCTGGTCCGGCATCCACGATCGGTGGAGGGATCACCGTAACGGTGCGTGTATCGCAACTCAGGCAGGTTCCACTTCCAACACAGAACATGATCGCATGTGGACCAAGGCCTGCGATCACCGGATCGAAGGAACCACCGGCCGTGAGATATGGAGTAGGTGTCCAGGCACCGGTCAATGGTGTGGCATTCAGTTGCACAAGCCCGCCGTTCACACAAATGCTGTTGTCATTCCCTGCGGCAGCAACGTCGATGAGTGGACCTACGGTAATGTCCACGGTGGCCGCATCCGTGCAACCGGAGAGATCCGTGTACGTGTACGTCAATGTCCACGTGCCCAATTGGCCGGGTATGGGTGTGAAGAGCGAGCCCACCACATAGGGTGCACCGCCGGTCCATGTGCCGCCAGCGGGCGCTCCACCGAGATCGTACGCGATCGACTGGTCGCACAACGTTGTGTTCACACCCGCGTTCGCGATCGGTGGAGGAACAACGTTGGCCGTGATCTGCGCACTGTTGGAGCAGCCGTTACCGTCGCTCCAGGTATAGGTGAGCGTGTTGCTCGCGTTGGCGATGGATGGATCGAAGCTGTACGGACCTGCACCGATCACACCCGTGCCGCTCCAAACTCCGCCTATCGGATTCCCACCGTTCAACGGAAAGGGGAGGGCGTTCTCGCAAATGCTGATGTTGACCCCGGCTGTTACCAGCGGCGAATTCACCACCGTGATGATCACCACATCGCTCGTTAAGCAGGTGCCTGCGCCCACCGTGTACGTGAGGTTGAAGACGCCATCGCTCACCGGATCGAAATTGTTGCCTACCACGTTCAACCCGCTCCATGTGCCGCCACCCGGCACGCCGATCAGCGGCACCAAGGCACCGCCTTCGCACACCAGATCATCGGCACCCGCGTTCGCTGGGTTCGCGATGGCCTGCACAGTTACCGTTGTTGTTGCGGTGCTCGTGCAACCGAAGCCGTTCACGAAGGTGTAGGTCAGCACATCATTGCCCAAGCTGCCGGGGATAGGCGTGACCAAACCTCCCGGTGTCAGATTCACGATAGTCGCGCCACTCCATGTTCCACCGGCGGGGTTCGCGTTCAATTGAACAGGGATCGCTTGATCACAAACGATCACCACGGGATCCACAGCGAGCACGGTGGGGTTGTTCACCGGGATCGTGATGCTCGCACTGCCTGCACAACCGGCACCGGTCCCCGCCACATTGTACGTGGTTGTTACCACTGGCGAAACGGTGATACTTCCGCCGCTACCGGCCGGATTTCCACCGGATGTCCATGTATAGCCTGAACCGCCGTTCGCGGTGAGGGTCACATTGTCACCCGCGCAAATACTGGGTACGCTCGGCACAATGGTCAACACCGGTGCAGGCAACACCACAACGTTCACCGTGCTGCTCGGCCCCGCGCAAATGCCCAAGAATGCGGTTACCGTGTACACGCCTTGCATCGCCGCCGTCGCGCCCGAGATCGACGGGTTCTGCAAATTGCTGCTGAAGAAATTCGGCCCCGTCCATTGGTAGGTGGCGCCCGCGATCAGTGTTGCTTGCAGATCGATGGTTCCGCCGGCGCAAACGTTCACTTGCACCACACTGGCGTTGGCGCTGGGTGGTGCGTTGTTCACCACCAAGGGTGTGCTTACCGCACCCGGTCCGCAGGCGCTGGTGGCCGATACGCTCACCGTGAAGTTGCCCGCTGTGTTGTAGGTGATACCGCCCGGTACCTGTGTGTTCGCCGTGCCCGGTGTACCTCCCGTGGTTGTCCACGCGTAACCCGTGATAGGTGTTCCGCAGGGTTGGAAGGTGCCGGTAGGGAAGATCGTTTGTCCAACACAGATCGGCCCAACAGGATATACCGTAACGCTAGGCGGGGCGGCAACCGTAACGGTTTGGTTCACCGGAAAAACACCACAGGTATTGATCGCCTGCAGTTGAACCTGATAAGTACCGGCTTGCGTGAAGTTGATCGAAGGCTCGAACGAAGTCGCATTCGTGCCACCGGTGTAGGCACTTGCGCCGGTACTTCCGCAGAAGCCGCTCAAGAAATTCACTTGCCATTGGTACCGCGTAAAGCAGCTGTTCGCACTGGTGCTCGTATTGTCCGTAGTGGTGGCCAGCGGTACGCAGCCGGTCAACGGCAGAACGGTGAAGGCCGGTGTTGGCGGGGCCTCTATGCAAATGGTGCGCACCTCGGTATCGAACCCGCATACGTTCCCCGTGAGATCAGAAATGGTGTAGGTGCCTGGCGCGGTGAACTGGATGCCGAGCGAGTTCGAACCCGTGGTCCATAGACCGGGATTACCCGCTTGTCCGTTGATGTTGCCCAGTGTGCCGCTGGTTACGATGTACGTGGCGGGCACAATGCTCCAGATGTTCTTCGGATCGGTGCAGGTGGGTGCTTGAAAGCCAAGGCTCGCGTCGGTGAACGTTACCGTGGTGTTCACACAAGCCGTGTCGTTGGGGCTCATGCTGAAGCTGGCGCTCGGCGTTTCCGAAACGCGGATCGGGCTGATCTGCCCGTTGGTCTGGTCGCACGGGTTCTGGGCAACGAAGGAGACCGTGAAGAAGCCAGCGGGGCACGAGCTCACATCATATTGGTGGTTGATCACCGCAGGGGGTGGGTGCGCCAGCGTGATGTTGGTGCCGTCGCCGAAGTCGATGATGTAGGTGGTGCCCGGCGTGTTGTTCACCACGTTGTTCAGGAAGAAGGGTAATGAACCGCCTGTGCAGATGTTTGTGTTCGGATCGGTGCTGATACCACCGCCGGGGTTGGTGCCCAGGAACACCTGGAACTGCTCCGTATCCGCGCAGCCGTTCGGGGGCGTTAAGGTGTACGTGATGGTGAACAGGCCCTGCCCGTAGGTATGCGTGGTGCTCCAGACACCCGCAGGGGGTGTGTAAATGGGGGAGGCATCGCCCCAGTTGATGCTCAGTGTGGTGCCCGCCACGATGCCCGTGCTCGCGTCATCGATCGTGAAGTTCCAGCTCAACGCCGGGTCGCACAGGCTGAAGGTGGTGAGGCCGTTGAACGTGCTCTGAACAGCCGGAGAGGCCAGTACCAGCCCCGCATCCGGCGCGGCGTTCACGTTCACCGTGATGTTGTCCGTTTGCGTTGCACCCACATTGTCCGTAACGGTTACGGTGTAGGTGGTGGTGGCGTTCACCGTGCAAACCGGGTTGGCCACGTTCGTTGCGCTCAAGCCACCCGCTGGTGCCCAGCTATAGGTATACGGGCCGGTGCCGCCGCTGGCAGTAGGTGCGCCACCCAAGGTGGTTTGCACATTGCTGCAGATCGTAACGCTTGCCGGCCCAGCGTTGGCCGCTAACGGCTGCGCGAACAAGTGCCCCGAAAGGAGCATTACCGCCAACGAAAGCGCGTAACGAACGAGGGGTCGAATGGGCATGGCGGTCTTTTCCAGGTGCGAAAGTGGCCCTAAGACGCGTGCCAAACAGTACAAGGATGTATGTGATCTGAAGGGTAGGGTGTGTATAAGAGGCTGTTTGCAAATTGACTTGGGATACGCCCTGAAACCAAACGCATTGCCGCGCTCCGCTCGCAACGTGGCGCAAAGGCAAGAAGTAAGCGGAGTTCGGGCTGCGACAAGATCTGATGAGGTCGCTGAGGATCCCGCTTTGCGGGACCTCCTCCGTACTGAGCGTTCTCTTCGGCCAGCTGAACATACAGGCACTCGCGCACCTGATCAAGGGGAGCTTTCACTAGGTTGTCTACCAAAATGCTCCAATTTATTGTACGACTACTTGCCAATGAGTTTATCCCGTAACTTGAAAAAGAGACTCCAATTACGAGATGGATAATCCTTTATGATAAATGAAGAGTCGCTTACAAATACAGAATTATAAATTCCGCTATGACTTGGAATAAGTCTATTATTTAGTTTAAACTCAACCAACTGGTCGACGCATTGTTTTGCAATATTCTGCGCATCTAGATCCATTACAATCCTTTTTCTATATCTCATGTTGTTCTTGGAACTATCTGCATATGGCTCATCACAATTTATAACTTTTTTAACGTAGTCCGCATAAAATATTTCCTGTCTCAAATCTCTGTAAACTGTAATCACTTCTTCATCGCCGCCCCATTCGCCACATCTTTCATCGACGGTTACCAATCTTAGAGTTGAATAACTTTCTATATAGTTTAATGGCATGCGGTTCTTAGTTTCCTTCGAATCTTTGAACGAACATGAAGTCAGCGTCAAAGTGAGAATTAAAATTAATATCTTCATGATTTGCTCGTTCTGTGAGAATGATTAAAGTATCGTGTGAAGCCTATTACCTATAACGTTCCGCCGCTTGGCGAGGTTGCGAACTTCGTAACCGTTTATTTTCCGTTAAAGATAATATTTCTTACGAAACGTAAACGTGAATTTACCACAAAATTCGCAATCTTGCCAAACGGCTGTTAGGCGTTTGTGCCTTCTATTTCTTGTAGTCAATCGGAAAATATTCTTCCCATTTCCAAGGTGTAAAAGTATCTCCAATTAAGATTTCAAGTAGTTCTTTAAAAATGAATTCTCCATTGGCACTGTTAGTTATAATAATTATTGAAATTCTTTTGTCTATAAAATTTATATTATAATTTCTCCAGGCGTCATCGTGTCCTTCTTTAAAAAATGCTTTGCCATATTTGCATTTTAAAAGCCCCCAGCCAAGTCCATATGATAAATTAATTGCTTTATTTTCAGTTGTTGTTTCTTCTGTAATTGCTGGAAATTGTGTTTTTGAATATATTTCAATTTGAGGCGTAATCATTTCTTTGAATATTTTTTTATCTAACCCTTTTTGTTGCATTACATATTCAATAAACTTTGTATAGTCTGAAATAGTTGTAACCAAGGAACCACCCGCAACTGGTGTAGTACGTTTTTTCTTTGGATTGAGTGTATTGTCGGCAAGGTGTCCTGTTGCATAATTATCATCAAACCTATCATACCATATATAACCTGTTCTTGTCATTCCAATTGGTTTGAACACTTTTTCAATTGCCAATTCTTCAACATTCTTCTTTGTTATTTCTTCTATAACTAACTGCAAAAGTTTTATTCCTTCTCCCGAATAAGCGTATTTTATTCCTGGTGTAAAATATATTTTCATTACTCCAAGCGTGTCTTGAACTCCTGTTGTTGGATGAAACCATCTAACATTTGGAAGTCCAGTCGTATGGCTTAAACACATTCTTGCAGTCATTAATTTCCATCTGCCATCAGATTTTAAGTCAGAGAAGTATTCGTATTCAGGAATTGGTTTACTTAAATATTTGTAAAGTGGCTTGTCTAAATCTATTATTTTTTCTTGTGCCAATTTCATAGTTAAATAACCAAAAACAGCTTTGCTAAAAGATGCTGCATATAAAACAGTTGAAGTATCTAAAAACTCATTTTTTTCTTTATTTTTAAACCCATAAGTTTTTATGTAGGCTTGTTGGTTTTTATTGAGTATCGACAAACTTAATCCTTGAACATTTGCTTTGTCCATTAATAGTTTTACCCTTTTGTCAATTTCAGCAACAGAAATTTTGCTGCCATCAAGTTTTGTAATTTGTTGATTTTGTCCAAATGTCAAGTTGAAAAAAAGTAGTAGTCCAAGTAAGATTTTTAGTTTCATATTATTGTCTGTTTAATTTTTGCAGTGTCGTTTTTTGGCATAACGCCTAACTAGTCGGTTGTGCCTATATGTGGTTTATTTCCTTTTTGGTTTGTGCTTGGAGTGGTTACTATTTCACTATTGGAGAGGGTAAAACCACATAGGTGCTCACAGGTCCAGGTTGTCCAGTGGACTGCGGATATTGCCAAGGGCTTTGGT
>JANNYL010000662.1:0-2686 GCA_031410075.1 Flavobacteriales bacterium | reverse complement strand
GCCGCAGTAATGATGGTTACCGCACGAATACCCTTCCCGTTAAGACCTGCCCAGAACGCATCACACGAATGATCGCCATGCCCATGGTCGCAGGACCCAACGGAATGGTCCAGAACGAACCCTTCTGCGCGGCCGTGAATCGTTGTAATAGCCGCCCGGATGGATCGAAGGCATCCACGTACATAGGCCCGGATGCGTCTCCGAAACCGGCGATGCATACAGTACGGTCCAACTCATCGAACCAAAGCCCCAGCGGCTCTGGATCCGGGAAACCATAGAGGTCTGTAGAAACATCCGTGCAACGTATCGCACCTTCCGGAAGAAAGACGGCCGAGTCGAAATTGGCATCATTCACATCGGCTATGGCGATCTTCAAATGGTACATCGCCCCAGGAACCACAACAGCACTGGCACGCAACACTACGGTATATCCATCCAATTGCGTCCCGAAGCCGAAGTCATTATTGATATAGTAGATCGTGTCCTGTTCCCAACCCTGGTTCATCGCGCAGAGCCCGAAACTGCCAGATGAGCCGGCAAATCCTCGGTTGAGGGTGTTTATTGTAACCGGCAGACCACTGACAGGAAACAAGGCCATGTTGATAGCGCCGTTCGAAAACGGACCTGCGATTCCCGGTCCACTGAGGAACATGCCCATGCGGTCGTCCTTGTCGCTGCATGCATACTCATCATACTCCTCGGATCCGAAAACGAATTGTACTTGCAGCGTGTCTCCAGCAGGCACCAGGTCCATTTGAATGATGGCTGGATCTCCTATCACGTTCGCATAGAGCAGACTCATGGTGGCGAGGTCCGGATCCGTGTTGAAGAACCCACCTCCCAATGTCATATTGGGAATGTTGTTCGGCCCGATAACCCCGTAGCAAATACCCGTGGAGATCACTAATCCGCTATCGAGCCCAATGCTCGCTGTGCTATCGTTGAAAAAACCGACCTGCAATGGGTCAATAACCTGACTGATCACGTTCGAAATGATCACGTTCGGTCCGTTCAAATGATCGGATATTGCCTGTGGAATATCGCCAACCGGCCAGGCGGTCACTTGGGCGGAAACCTTCATCAGGGTCATGAACGCAATGGCGCAGAGCAGGGCAATCCTCATATCCGGCAGGTTTTTCGATGAGTAGGACGATCACTGAGTGCTTGGAGTTGCATGCTTCAGTTCGGTGAAAAGATATCCATCCAGCAAAGACCTGTTGCGATCAGCGATCCACCGGGAATACGTTCGATCACACTCGTGATCAGCAATGGATAGCGCATAGTCCTGTGGTTTCTTGTTTTGCCCGGTTGCTGAATGAAAACGTTGAGGCGATAGTGCTTTCACCCTCCGGTGGTTTTCTTTGACCCGAGCAAGGATAGGTCGGGCGACGATCGTGGATGAACACAAACGAAATGAAATGAATACCGGGATCCCAGAAGCAGAATTGGAACTCTTGAAGTATCCCACAGGGAAGTTCGCACGTGGCACCAAGGCCGAAACCCCGGAGCGGGTCGCATCATGCATTGCCATTATTGAGGACTTTCCCAGAAAGCTTCAGTCTGCACTACGCGGGTTGGACGATGTGCAATTGGATACGCCATACCGCCCCGGCGGTTGGACCGTGCGGCAATTGGTTCATCATATCGCCGATAGTCACGGCCAGAGCATGCATCGTTTCAAGTTGGCGTTAACGGAAGACAAGCCCGTGATCAAGCCATACCTCGAAGCCAAGTGGGCCGAGCACATTGATGCGCGCACGATGCCCATTGAGCCATCGCTTCAGATCATTTCTGGTTCGCACGCGCGATGGGTGGTCCTCATGCGTGGAATGTCAGCGAGTGATTTTCAGCGCGTCTTCTTCCATCCCGAGCAACAGCGCGAGATCAGTTTGGCGGAAGCACTTGAATTGTACGTGTGGCATAGTGGCCATCATCTGGCGCACATCGAGAATTTGAGAACTCGCTTGGCTTCGGAGTGACGATCGGTTAGCATCTTCGCGCCCTTCTCCAGATCATCCGATCATACAACGATGCCGCGCGTTCTATTCGTTGCCAGTCACCGCCCAGAGCGTTCTCCGGGGCAGCGGTTCCGTTTCGAACAGTACATCGGGGCGTTGGAGAAAGCAGGGTGGGAGTGCGAACACAGTCATTTGGTAACGGCAGAGGACGACCGTATCCTCTATCAGCGAGGCAACTATTTCGATAAAGCCCGCTTCGTGCGTCGTTGCCATAGCATCCGCCAATTGGATGTGTCCAGAATGCAGGATTTCGATGTGATCTTCCTCTACCGTGAAGCCTTGATGACCCGCAGCATCAGGTATGAATTGAAGTTCCGAAGTAGCCGTGCAAAGCTCATCTTCGATTTCGACGACAGCGTGTGGCTGCCCAATGTGAGCGAGGCCAATCGCCGGTGGAGTTGGATGAAGGACGCCAGCAAGACCAGCAAGCTTATCGGATTGAGCGATCTTGTTTTTGCGGGAAATGAATACCTGGCCGATTACGCCAAGAAATTCAATTCCAATACGCTCATCGTTCCGACTACCATTGATACCGAGGAGTACCAACCAAAACAAATGGTGCCTTCGAACGGACCGGTGGTCATTGGGTGGAGCGGGAGCATTACAACCATACAGCATTTCAAGTATGCGATCCCCGCACTGAAGGTGCTGAAGGACAAATACGGCGA
>JANNYL010000661.1:0-3940 GCA_031410075.1 Flavobacteriales bacterium | reverse complement strand
CCTGCGCCAGCGGTTGCGCGCAACCAACGTCTTCCATACAAACGTTCCGCTGGACATTACCTTGATCGGTGCTGACTGGCAACGACAGGAATTCCGTGAATTGGCTACGGATGAATTTTCGGACCTGCAACTCGTTTGTGATTTCGAACCAGTAATGGCGGTGATCAACGGACACAACCGGTTGAACCAAAGCCGCATGGAACATGAGTTCGTTGCCCGACCAGGAGTCACTTTTCCATCCGTATTACCACGGGTGGAGTTCAGATTATACCCGGGAACAGCCGTGGATAGCAGCTTGGTGCGCATCGAGCATATCTGGGCGGGTCCCGATGCCGATGACCTGGGCTGGGGTGTATCAGCCATCAGCAATTCGCATTTCTGGGTTGTGGACGGGATATGGGCATCGGGCACCACCTACAGTGCCAGATTGTATTACAGCGGCAACACTTCGGACAAGTTGGATTTCGATCTCTATGGCGATACTGAAGCCGATGCATTGCTACTGTATCGTGCGGATCCTAACGACCCGTGGGAGCCTGCCCCGGACTACACGTTGGTCGCAACCAACTTGTTCAACGGTACCGGCTATTTCGATGTGAATGTGCTGCGCAAAGGGCAATATGCCTTCGCGAACGGGAATGTGATATCCGGCATTGGGCATAACATATCCGTTGAAGGAAAACTCGAGGCTTTCCCAAATCCAGCGAATGACCTGTTTACAGTGAAAGGATCGGTTCCGGATGTGACGGAACTCTCGTTCGATGTGATCACATCAACAGGCCATTTGGTGCAACGTTCATCAAGCAAGGTGAACGGTGCTTTCGAAAAGCGGATCAATACGACAGATCTGGCATCGGGCGCGTATTTGCTCCAAGTCCGCAATAACGCAAGTGACCTTGTAGGAACCGCCCGATTCGAGGTGGCTCATTGAAAGAACCAGTGTTCAAGGAGTTCTCAATCCCTTGTGCATGGCATCCAACAACCCGCCTTTGTTCTTGTCATCGATGAGTTGCCAGAACATGATGCCACCCAGGCCGCTCTCTCGCACATAGCGTGATTTCGCTGCAATACTGAGCGAGTCGTCGTAGGTAATGAACTCGGAAGTTGATGGACGATAGGCGTATGGTGCTGCGGCTTGTTCATCGCGCAAGAGAACCCATCCGTTCGCTTCGGTTATTACGGTATCAATGGTACTGCACGATAGGCTTCGGCTGAATTGACCGGGCTGGAACAAGCCGTTGTTCTTTGGCTCTACATTCTTGAAAATGCGCGCATAGAAGGCAGCGCCAATGACCACCTTGTTCCGAGGCACGCGTAACGAATCCAGCAGTCGCACCGCGCGGTCAGCCGATGCTCGCTGTCCTTTCACCGAGAAGAGCGGTGTATGATGCCCCGTGGTCGCACTATTGCCATGGACCAGGTCGTAGCTCATGATATGTACACGATCCACTGCAGGCATGATGCTATCCCATTCGAAGCCCTTTATAAGACACTCGTCGGTTCCGCCCACGGCAAAACTGATCTCGTACTTCGGGCCCAGCTCCCGTTTGAGTTCTTGGACCATCAGCGTGAAATTCCGCTTGTCTTGCGGAGCGAAGTGATGCCCCTCTGGCCCTTGAACAGCGGGATATTCCCAGTCAAGGTCGATACCATCGGTCCATGTTCTTTTCAAAAGTTCGCGAACGCTCGCTGCGAACTTCTTTCGGCCTTCAACCCTACTGAATACTTCCGAGCACGTTTCACAACCACCCCATCCGCCAAAGGATAACATCACTTTCAATTCCGGATACATACGCTTGAAGCCGATCATCTTCCGGATCACCTTGTCCTGCGCTTTGTTCACTGGTGCCAGACTATCGCCTTGAAGGTGTGCAAAGCACCAGATCAAGTGAGTGAGCTTGCTGATCTCCCTGTCGTACAGGTCATGCCCATCACCCGCGTAGTACCCAATGAGAGCAGGAGATTGGGCCTCCGCTGTCGTGAGACGGCAAGCCACAGCAAGAACCAGCGACCATTTCCACATGCTCGAAATGTAACTGAGGCTGTGCTGAGGTTGATCCAAAATCATACCTTCACATTCATGGAACATGCGCACGCTGTTGTCGAACACGACGCCCCGTATGTGAATTTGCTGGCTGAACCGGCAACCGGCATGATCACGATCCGCTGGAAGAACTATGCGCCTAGTGGAACCTATCGCGCCACGCTGAACTTGGCTGTTGAACTGATCGAGAAACACGGCCTGCGGTATTTCCTGACCGACCAACGACGACGTGGGGTGATCCTTCACGACGATGAGGTTTGGTTGGTAACGAGCTGGGCGCCCCGCATGGCCAAGGCTGGATTGGAACGCGCTGCCGTGGTGCAGAGTGCCGATTTCTTCAATCGCACGATGGTGGAACGATTCATTCGAACCGTGCTACCAACCGTCAATTACCCGATCGTGAACTTCCAAACTATGGAAGAGGCGCGCGCATGGTTGATGAGTGGTGAATTGGAGCCGGCTTGAAGGATCACAACAGCAACCGTTCTTGGTGCGGCATCACTGCACCCGTCTCCACATACACTTTCAGCAAGCGCAATAGCATGGCCCAGCAGTAACTGCTGATGCGGAAGTGCTCGCTCTCCTCCTTCCAGCCACAGTGATGGAAGCGCACCTTCGTTGAGCCATCGGTGGACTCAAGCACGAAGCCCACGCGTGTGCCCACCCAGTCCTCCAGCGCGATAGTGATCTCCCACTCGAAAGATCTGTTGGGATCATAGCGTGAAACGCGTGCCCGCCAATCCCACTGTTCACCGAAAAACAGGCGATACTCCTCTCCCATGGCTGGCGTTCCGCTGCACTCGAGGCTCCACCATTTATCCACTTCGATGGGCTGAGTGATAGCATTGAACACCTGCTCAGGTGTTGCACGAATCAAGATGTCATGGAGAATGCCGGGCATGATCTGAAAGTATTCTGAACCAGGCTAAAATATTTTGCGACAATTTTGTATTTAACCATACGGTTTAATACGTTTGCCTTCTTATCACAATAATGGATCGCCTCTCACTCACCTTCTCCGCCCTTGCCGACCCCACACGTCGGGCCATCCTTGCGCGACTTTCCAGCGGAGCAGCGTCGGTGAACGAGATCGCCGCTCCGTTCGCCATGAGTTTACAGGCGATCAGCAAACACCTGAAGGTGCTGGAGCGCGCGCAGTTGATATCCCGTGGGAAGGAAGCCCAGTGGCGCCCTTGCGAGCTGAAGGCAGAGCCCCTGCGCGAAGCCGATGCGTGGATCAAGCAGTACAGGCAGATGTGGGAGGAACGATTCGACAGGCTTGATGCCTACTTGATGGAATTGCAAGCCAAGTCAGCTCAGGCCAAGGCTTCAGCTTCAAGATCCACAAAGGCCAAAAAGAAGAACACATGAGCAAAGCAACGCTCTTCAACTTCATCGTGGAGAAGGAAGCCCGGTCGATCACGATTGAGCGATCCTTCAACGCACCGCTGGATCCTGTATGGGCAGCTTGGACAGACGCGGACATCCTCTGCAAATGGTGGGCACCCAAGCCATACCAGTGTGTGATCAAGTCGCTCGACTTCCGTGAAGGCGGGCGATGGCTCTACTACATGCAGGGGCCTCAAGGTGATCGACACTGGTGCTACTTCGACTACGAGACCATTCGCCCGAAAACGTCCTTCTCCGGCAGCGACGCGTTCTGCGATGAACATGGCGTGGCGAACAATATCAAGCCGAAGGTGACCTGGGAAGCGAACTTCAGCGAGGCCAATGGCCGCACCGTGGTACGCGTCCTCCTTCATTTCGCGTCGCCTGAGGACCTGGAGCAGGTCATCGCGATGGGCTTCAAGGAAGGCTTCACGATGGGCTTGGATCAGTTGGACGAACTGCTTGCTCAACGCTCGACCTGAACTACCTCGCCGTCGCCGAGCGGGC
>JANNYL010000660.1:0-1795 GCA_031410075.1 Flavobacteriales bacterium | reverse complement strand
GCTCAGGGTGAGGCCCGCGTTCATGCTCCAGGGAACACCGAATTGGGCGGTGATGAATTCGGGCGCTCCAGAGCCTGGGGCCGAAAAGAAATTCGGGATCAGCTGCGTAGGCACATCAATGAAATTCTGCAGCTCCACCTTGCCGCTGATCTGCGGAAAACCGATGGCGGTGATCTCCTTGCTGCGCGCGTCCGACTTCTGCGCTTCGAGGGCGCTGCTGCGCACGGCATAGCTCTGTTGGGCAGCGAGGTCGAGCGTTTGCTGAAGGCTCAGGCTTAACGGCCCTTGTGCGAACACGCCAGCAACAAGGCCGATCGCGAGGGTGAGAACAGGTTTCCTCATGGTGTTGGTCAACTACGTTCTTTCTTCGTTTTCTTCTCGAGATACTTCAGTCCCTTATCGCTGGCAATGCCTCGCAAGTGGTAGCGAAAGCTCTCCCACGTAACATCCGAAAAACTGTACTTGTCCACCGGGAAAAGCTCTCCATCGAAGATCACATCGAAGCGAGCCAAGTACAGTTTGGCGACAATATCCGCTTTCAGATCATCACGGTACAGGCCTTCTTTCATGCCCTTCCGCATGTTCTGGGTCATGCAGTCGTAGATGTGGCTGCGCTTCTCCTCGTTGAATTGTTGCCAGGCTTTGGGATGGTATTTCTCCAGGTCATAGTGGATACTGGGGTGAACCTGAGAGAGCAGCGTAGCCAGGTATTTGGTGATCTCGAGTTGCTCATCGATGGCATTCAGGCCTTGCGTACAGATACTATCAATGATGCCAGTGTGCTGGCAGTGCATGCGGCTCATGGAACGTTCCACCAGATCGTTCTTATCGGTAACGAACTGGTAGAGCGTCTTTTTGGAAATGTGCAGGTGGTTTGCCACATCGTCCATGGTCATGCTCTTGATGCCGTGACGCATGAAGAGTTTGTTCACCTGCTCCAGAATGCTCTCCTGCTTCTCCTTGTCCAGCGGTGTATTTGCCTCGCTGGTACTATGGGAAGTTTGTGACATGTTGCGGACGAAGGTGTAATGGAGAACCGGTTGGTTCCGGGGGCAAACGTAGAACTTTAAAACACACCGGAAACGATTTGATGCAAAAAATGTTTCCTGTGTGATGAGCGGTCGTACTTCGGTGACCAGTGGAAGAAGCTGAGCCCCATGTGTATTCGTGCGATTCGTTTTCCAAGCATTCCGATGCCTGCGCATCTTTGCCGCCCGATCGGCCCAGCTCTCAGAAGGCATTCCATTTTCTGATCGTCTGATCGTCCGATCTTCTCATCGCTATGACCCCCATCAAAGAAGCCCTCGACAACGAGTCACTAACTGGAACAACGGTCGCCATCGCCGGCTGGGTGCGCACCTTCCGGAACGACCGCTTCATCGCCCTCAACGATGGCAGCACCATCCGCAACCTGCAATGCGTGATCGACCAAGAGCAGGTTGGTGCCGAAACGCGCGCACGATTCACCACGAGCGCTGCGGTGAAGTGTACCGGTGAGCTTGTTGCATCACAAGGCAGTGGCCAGCGCGTGGAGCTGAAAGTGACTTCCGTGGAAGTTCTCGGTGACAGCGATGCGGAGAAGTACCCGATCCAACCCAAGAAGCACTCGTTGGAATTCCTGCGCGAGAACGCCCACCTGCGCTTCCGCACGAACACCTACAGCGCTGTCTTCCGCATGCGACACCAAGTGAGCTTCGGCATCCACGAGTACTTCGACCAGAACGGCTACAACTACTTCCACGCGCCGATCATTACGGCCAGTGATGCCGAAGGCGCGGGCGAGATGTTCCGTGTA
>JANNYL010000659.1:0-4385 GCA_031410075.1 Flavobacteriales bacterium | reverse complement strand
CACCACCCAGCAGTCCCCATAGCAGCGAGCGCCAACCAAGGAAGGATACGAACGATTGCAAAGAAGTATGATCCCCAAGCGAACGGGCTACCACCCAATGAAAGAAGGCCGTTGCCGCTCCGGCCAATAACCAAGCGAAGGCAATGCTCAAGGTCCGCTGAGCGCGACGTTGGAACTTGGAGAGGGTGGTGGCCATTACGAGGCCGCGAATGTATTTGCTTGTCGTTCCTCAATATGAACTGCAGGTCAATGTTGAGGGGACGATCATTCGAAACGCGCCTTGGATATTGGCCATAATGTTGATCCACATGGATCGTTGGTAACACAGGGGTCACCCGATCAATGCGTTGATCAGCCCCGATAATTTTGCACTATGGGTGTTATAACGACGATCCTTGTGGGCGGTGTGGCGGGCTGGTTGGCCGGTAAGGTGATGAAGGGCGAAGGTTATGGCCCTTTGATGAACGTTCTTCTGGGTATACTTGGTGGCTTTGTCGGAGGAATTGTCTTCGACCTTGTAGGATTGAAAACGGTAGGGTTGGTAGGTCGGATCGTGTGCGCATTCGCTGGCTCGGTTCTGGTAGTCTGGCTCGCCCGTCAATTGTCATCAAAGTGAAGTTCCTTACTACCTGCCTGCTTGCCACTGCCTTGTGCTTCGCTTCACCGGTGGAAGCGCAGCGTTTCTATGTGAAGGTGAGTGGAAAGGTCACCGATCATTTCACCGGTGATCCTGTGAAGGGCGTACTCGTTCGATTGTTGAAAGCCGGAAAGCCGGAAGCGGAGACCATTACTCGTGGGGATGGGGGGTATGATTTCACGCTCGACAGAGGCTGGCGCTATGTGGTTTTCTACAGCAAACAGGGACTGGTCACCAAGCACATCAACATCGACACGGAAGAAATTCCGTCCTACCCGGATGTGCCATTCTATGAAATGGACGTGCAAATGACCCTTTTTCCATGGATCAGGGAGTTCGACTTCTCCATATTCGAACAGCCTCTGGGCGAAGCAGGATTCAAGGCAAGTGTGCGCAATATGAGCTGGGATATCGAATACACCGAACGCATGCGGCCAACGCTTTCGCGAACGATGGACGAATACGAAAAGACGTGGAAGGGCTATTACAAGCGAAAAAAGGGCAAGAAGATCGAACCGTCGGATAAACCTGCTCCTGCGCGGATCGATACGGTCGCCCCAGTGCGGCTTGATTGATCGTGTGCGGGGACGATCGATGTCCATTTAGCGGATATCGAACGCGTGATCTGAGCGCCAGGTCGTCCAGTATGTCCGTCATGGTCCTCAGGAACATTAATAGGTCTTGGATGCTGTACGGCGAGACCGTGCATCTAGTCCTTCCGAACTAGGTGCGTGCTCAAGAGGGCATCGCCTGCAGCAATTTCACGCATTGCACGGCCTCTTTCACGTCGTGTACGCGAAGGATAGCTGCTCCTTTGAGAAGGGCGATCGTACCCAGGACGGTTGTTCCGTTCAGGGCCTCCGCTGAAGTGGTGCCCAAGACCTCGTTGATCATGCGTTTCCTCGAAAATCCAACAACCACTGGGTATCCCAAATTCACCAAACGACCCAATTGGCCCAGTAAAGTGTAGTTGTGTGCGGTGGTCTTCCCGAAACCGAAACCGGGGTCTACCAGCACGTCGGCGATCCCCGCTTCGTGGGCCGCATGGATACGGTCGCTCAGGAAATTGGTGACTTCATTCGCGACGTCCGTGTACTTCGGAGCCTCTTGCATTTCAAGCGGGACACCTTGCATATGCATGGCGATATACGGCACTCCGGATCGGGCCACGGTGGACAACATCCGCGTGTCCAGTAGCCCCGCACCAATATCGTTCACCATGTTCGCGCCAGCCGCCACCGCTTCTTCGGCTACACGTGCCCGCCACGTATCCACGCTGATCAGCGCATCTGGAAATCGCTGATGTATTGCACTGATCATCGGGACAACACGTTTCAACTCGCCTTCTTCATCGCCTTCTGCACTGCCGGGTCGAGAACTTTGGCCACCAACATCCAGGATACCCGCGCCGTCCAGGAGCATCCTTTCCGCTGAACGTAACGCATCCTCTGTACTTGATACGCGACTGCCAGGGAAGAACGAATCGGTTGTTGCGTTGATTATCCCCATCACCAAGGGGAAGTGGGGTTGAAAAAGTCGGTCCTTCAAACGCCAGGAGATGTCGGTTCTGCTCTTCATTTCTTCGATGGAAGGACGAGTGCAAAGAACGTGATCCGCATGATCGCCATAGGCAACGCTTACGGGCGGGTACAACCATCACGCTACTTTCGCCCTCCACAATGGAAAGAACACTTCAGCAATACGACGCTGTGATCGCGGAATGCATATCACTGTTCGAGCAGAAGGCGAGCGATTACGGCACGGCTTGGCGCATATTGCGGGTGAGTTCACTTACCGATCAGGTCTTCATCAAAGCCCAACGGATACGCACATTGCAACAGTTGGGCGAGAGCAAGGTGGACGAGGGGATACGGCCAGAGTTGATCGGTATCATCAACTACGCCGGCATGGCGCTGGTTCAATTGAAACTCGGAGTGGTGGAGCAGCCGGACCTGTCAACAATGGAGGCAAAACGAGCGTTGGAGACGGAACTCAAGCATGCCCGTGAACTCATGCGCCGCAAGAACCACGACTATGGTGAAGCTTGGCGCAGTATGCGGGTGAGTTCTCTTGTGGATCTGATCCTGATGAAGCTCTTGCGGATCAAGAGTATCGAAGACCAACAGGGCCGCACGCTTGTGAGTGAAGGCATCGATGCCAACTGGGCGGATATCGTGAACTACGGGGTTTTTGCGATGATCCGGTTGGAGGATGAGTGAAAAATGACGGTGATCCGATCCTACTTCACCATGAACGATGCGAACATGGCATCGGCCAGGTAAAGAGCATCATCAAAGCGTTCCGGGTCCGAGGTGAAGGAAAGGATCCATGTGCGGCCGTTCTTCACATGTGATTCCTGCTTGACGCGAAGCAAGCGACCGTTCAATTCGCCGGAGTATTCGAGTGTATGTATGTCGCCGGTCGTGTTACTGCCGATCACTTTGGCATTGGCCAAGGTTGAGGTGATCTCGGCTTCCGCGTCTTTGGCGATCTCATTGATCGTACGGCCACCCGCTGGCTTCACGTGCAGGTCAACTCGGTCTCGCGTGCGATCGGTTCCATCCAAAGGTGCCTGAAAAGAAGCCGCGCGATCGTTGATCCCGGAACCTTCACTTGTCCAGCCCGATGGGTAATTGACCGAGCAGTTGGCATCACTCCACTTGCGCCAAGCCGAAGACTCCACCTCGGTAACGGTGGTCTTCACGGTGGCGGTATACTGGGCGCATAGCAGCCCGGAAGTGAACAAAGCGGCTGCGTTCAAGGTATTGCGCATCATGGTGCTGACGTGTAATTGTGCGAAAGATGGCAAATCGATCCGATAACTGCCCAACGGTTGCCTTTTCTGGGTGCCGTTGATGAACAATCGACTGTTGATCGATCCCCGGAAACTCGACGCTTTAGCCTTGGATCCCTCAATTGACGCGGTTTATTTCGCGCCTCGCAGAAGAGGTACTTTTTTCAGGATCAACTGAACAGCACATGCGCAACTTGGTTCTTAGTTCCAGCTTGGGGTTCGCCATGCTCGCCTCCACTACGGCGGAAGCGTTCAACCTGAAGATACACGGGGTTGTCACTGACTACCTCACCGGGGAGCTGGTCACCAATGGGCTGGTTCGCGTGTACAAGGATGGTATGAAAGAACATGCTGAGCAAACGGGTCTACTTGGTCAGTACGCGTTCACATTGGCCAACAATGCGCTCTATGTGTTGCGCTTCAGTGCACCTGGATGCCAGACCAAATGCTTCACCATCGATACGCACGGCTTGGCTTGGGAAGGTGAGAACAAGGTAAAGGACCTGTTTGTGGAAATGACACTGTTCCAGCGCATCAGCGATATGGATCTTTCCTTCTTCGATCTGCCAATGGGCCAGGCCCACTTCGAGCCTGCCACAGGATTTATCTCGTGGGATACCGACTACGACCTGCGTATCCGCAATGAAGTGCAAAGCATTATGAGCGAGTACCAGCGGCGCATGACGGCAGTGGCCGATGCGACTTCGAGCATCAAGTCAGAAGGATCGGTTCGCAGAAAGCACTCCGGTTCGGCTCGTTAACGGATCGTTGATCATTCATTCACGAAAAGGGCTGGGCCTATTTTCGCCGCTGTTGTCTTGTCCTGAAATAGGTTGACACAAACCAACCCTTCAAGATGGGACTCTCAAAAGAATTCAAAGTGTACAACAGCTACCCGCCGGAATTGCGCAAGCAGGCGGTTTACCGCGTATTAAGCGGGGAGCTTCGCAAGAG
>JANNYL010000658.1:0-1862 GCA_031410075.1 Flavobacteriales bacterium | reverse complement strand
GTGCGAGTTGATAGTCGATTTCCGTTAGTCGCAGGTTCAGGAAGGCCTCTGCGAATTGTTCCTTGGTAGGCCATGGGTACACACTGATCGGGTCCAATAGAATGGTGTCCGGGCTCATCACGTGGATCATTGAATACTTGGATCCGACCACACTGTCGGGCACCACGTAGAGATCGCGTTTGAAGCCGATCGCCGCGAATTGCAACGTGTCGCTCCATTGAGCAACGAAACTGAAGTAGCCAAAAGCATCGCTCATCGTTCCACGATAACTGCCTTTGATCCCGATACTCACAAAAGGCACAGGGAACAGACTATCTCCCGCCACCACCACGCCACTGAATTGCACCAGTTTACGCTGGCTGTCCTGGGCCTGAGCCGCCAGCGTAAGTGCGCAAAGCGCAGCGAATAGGAACTTCTTCATGTGTTGCGAAAGTAGATGGGTTGAACGCGACCTCCGCTTGATCCGTGCCAAGAATGGTGAAGAATTCGATCGGTTTCGAATTGCCTCCGCACAGACTTGCGGGTAGCTTTGCCGCCATCCCAGAGATCACATGAAGCATTTTTCAGCCTTTCTTGCTCTTGTTGCGCCATTCGCACTTTTCGCCCAGATCACCATCGATGCTGCGGATATGCCGAGCGCTGGTGACACTATGCGTTACCAGAACACAACTTTGCAATCGTTCGATGATGGGGATACCGGGCCTGGGCATGCTTGGCATTTCGAAAGCATGCTGCCTGAAGGGGAAGCGGCAGATACAGCCGTAACGGTCGGGAGTACCCCGTTCCTGTACCAGTTCTATTTCAACAACGCTCTGTTCTATCCGGATTGGGATGCCGATTACGCATTGCGTGGACCGAGTATTGACTTTCAAGGTGTACAACTTTCGAACGTGTACGACTACTACAAGAAGGGCAGTGCTGGTTTCCGGAACGTTGGCTTTGGTGCTACCATCAATGGAGTGCCTGCGTCCGTTCAGAGGAACCCCATCGATTTCATTTACCAGTTCCCGTTGAATTATGGTGACACGGACAGCGGCGAAAGCAACTTCCTTGTAACCATTCCTACTCTCGGTGCATACGGGCAACAGCAAATGCGCTCGAATGAAGTGGATGGCTGGGGCACATTGTACTTGCCTGCGGATACATTCGAGGTGTTGCGCGTAAGGAGCGTTCTGCAACGAACGGACACCATTTACATTGACCAGTTTGGTTTTGGTATCGCGTTTCCTGAGCCGGAAACCATTGAATACAAATGGCTCGCAGCAGGAATGGACCAGCCCGTTCTGCAGGTGAACACACTTGGCGGTACGCCTACCGTGGTCCGTTTCGTTTACAACCCGGAGGATATTTCCACGGGAGGGCTGGATGAAGCCACCACGATGGCTCCTGCCATTTTCCCTAATCCTGCCAGCGACCTGGTGCGAGTTACGATAAGTGGGACAGGTGCCATTGAGTTGATTGATGCGCAAGGCAGGATCCTGCGCAGCGTCACTTTTGGACCTGCTCAACGCGAAGCGGTGTTGGATGTCAGCGATCTTATGCCAGGCGCTTATGGCGTGCGACGTGCGGGCGTGTCGAGGACCGCGCCATTCGTGATCGCTCGCTAACGAAGTCGTTCCCTTCTGTACCGCTCTTGAATAGCCATGATGCGGCTTCGGAACGCGAACAACAGTTCGCGAACGGACCCTTCGTCCCGTGCGTGGATGAACCGGATCAATGGGTGTGATAGAGGCGATTTCCCGATCAGATGGGTCAGTACCCATCGCCCCATATCGGCTTCGATCTCCATTTGGGCACCGTCATGTATTTCGCTCCGCATGGTGATCGCTCGTGTACCATATTGCCAAGCGAAGGCCAGGATG
>JANNYL010000657.1:0-6502 GCA_031410075.1 Flavobacteriales bacterium | reverse complement strand
AACCGCGGTTCACTTGCGTATTGCCTTTGTCATCTACCCAAGGGATGCGGAAGATGATGGTGCGCTCAGGCTCCACCATGCGCTCGAGGAGCATTTTGCCTTTGTACTTGGGATTCGCCTCGATGAAAGGGATCACCATTTCGGCCACTTCGTGCACGGCCTGAAGGAATTCAGGCTCGCCGCCGTTACGCTGTTTAACGGAGGCCATGAAGGCATCTACGGACTTGTTCGATTTCGCCATCGCTAGGATGTTGGTTTCTGTTTTGAAAAAGTGTGCGAATGTAGTAGTGGATCAGCAGCTACGAACGGGGTTGTTCGGCCTCAGGCTTCAGGCCATAAGCTGCACGCTTGGGAGCACAGTCTCTGGGCAAATGGGCGATGGAACGGGGTCTTGGCGGGCAGCCTGATCGCTCTATCGCGTTCAATACGAACATTCGAGCAAGACCGGGTTTCAATGCCCCTTGTCCTCTTCGCTCAAAACCGCGTTGCCGGTGAAGCGGCCATAGGTATACACTTCGATCTTCAGCAGTTCTCCAGTGCTCTTGTTGTAGCGATAGTATTTGCCGTTCCAGAGCTTTCCGTTGCTGAATTCACCTCGCTGCGAGAGTCGAAGTTGGCGGTCGTAGAGTGTATTGAACCCATTCTCGCGGAACACGACAGCATTGGTCACCTCTTCGGCTGTTTTTGCAGGAGCCGGTTGGGCGCTGGGTTCCGGCTTGGGTGCATCCACCTTGTGCACTGAGCGGATGTACTTACTGTTGCTCGCGTTGATGACACCGCCGTTGAACTCGGCCACCTGCTGAAGGTCGCCATTGGCGTAGTATCGTTTCAGGGTGCCATCTTCCTTCCCTTCCTTCACGTTCACTTCTACTTCGAGCTGGCCGTTCTCATGGTAGTATTTCTGCACACCATCGCGGGTGCCGTAGTTGTTGAATGTGAAGTCCTGCGCCAGTTGACCGTTGGGGTGCCATCGTTTGAACACGCCGGTGTTGCGGTCCAGGTCCCAGTTGCCTTGCTCCTCGACCTTCCCGTCAGGATAGTAGGTTTTGTAATCGCCACGGGGCCGGCCCATCTGGTAAACGATCTCACTCATCACCTTCCCATTGGGCCAGTAGCGACGCCAAAGCCCGATCCGCTTGCTGTTCGTATAACGGCCTTCCTCTATCAATTGACCATCGGCATAGCCTGGTCTTTCCTCCTTGGGCGCGTTGACTTTCCACCAACCCTGCTTGCGGCCCATTTCGTCCAACTTGTTAAGCGTATCCACCTGCATACCATTACTGGCTTGCGCGAATGCGGACTGGCCAAATGACAAAATGATCAGTCCTAAAGCGGGAAGAAGTGAAGGGTTGAATAACTTCATAGGGACGAATTGCTGATCGCTCCCGCGTAACGAGAAATGGGGTCCAGATGTTTCGGGAGAAAGAGAAACGCAGAGGCGCAGAGAGGAATACCGAGGATCGCCGAGATAAGGGCAAAAATTAAACGCTAAGGCGCGAAAGAGGAATACCATGGAGCGCAGAGGAAAAAATTGAGCGACCTCGCGGCTAACCAATCTGCGACCCTCTGCGGTTCTCCGCGCCTCTGCGTTTAGTCTTCGCTTAGATCAAGACGACTTCAGATTCGCCATCATATCGTCCACCATGGCCCTTAGATCATACTGCGGCTTCCATCCCCAATCGGTGCGTGCAGCGCTATCGTCAATGCTTTGCGGCCAGCTATTGGCAATGGCTTGGCGATGGTCAGGGGCAAAACTCAGCTTGAAGTTGGGGATATGCCGTGTGATCTGGGCGGCAATATCCTCCGGACTGAAACTGAAGCCTGCCAGGTTGTATCCTGTACGCTCCTTCACCTGTTCCGGAGGTGCTTCCATCAGGTCGATGGTCGCGCGGATCGCATCGGGCATGTACATCATCGGCAGTTTGGTGCCGCGATCCAAGAAGCTGGTGTAGGTGCCTGACTTCAACGCCTCGTGGAAAATGTGTACCGCATAATCCGTAGTGCCGCCGCCGGGTGCGCTTTTCCAGCCGATAAGGCCCGGATATCGAATGCTGCGGACATCCACGCCGTAACGGCGATGATAGTAGGCACACCATTGCTCGCCTGCCTGTTTGCTAATGCCATACACCGTGCTCGGTTCCGCAATGGTGTGCTGCGGCGTGTTGTCCTTCGGTGTTGTGGGGCCGAACACCGCGATACTGCTGGGCCAATAGACCTTATTCAACTTGCCCTCGCGCGCCAGTTCGAGGATGAGGAACAGGCTTTCCATGTTCAGTTTCCATGCGAATGCGGGATCTTTTTCGGCCGTGGCGCTCAATAAAGCGGCGAGCAAGTACACTTCATTGATACCATGCTTCTCAATGATCCTCTCAATGCCTCTGCGGTCCATGGCATCCACCCTGGCGAACGGGCCGTCCCGCTGCAGAGCGGGATGCGCCTGCGGCGGTTTGATATCACTGGCCACCACATTCTCCGCACCGAAGCGATGGCGCAAGCCTTCAACAAGTTCGGTACCGATCTGGCCGCTTGAGCCGATGACGAGGATCTTTTTGGTCATGCGGCCAAAACTAAGCGCGTGATCATGGTCAGAGCTCCTTGGGTTATTGCTTTACGACCTTCACGCTCACCGCGCCTTCGTCATTACGCAACACCAAGTTGTACTGGCCGACTGCCAACCCCGACAGGTCTAATTCCTCAATATGATGGCCTGGTGCACGCAGTTCGCCGGTAAAAAAGGACCTCACCATTTTCCCGACCCCATCCACGACTTGCAGCGACAGATGATGCTCTCCTATCAGGTCGTATGCGAACGCAGCGTGGCCGGAGACGGGATTCGGAAAGATGAACGATGAACCCATACCGGGATGGAATTCCGCGATCCCAATGTTCAGGTCATTGAGGTAACGAGCGACGGTGATTTCCGCGCCGTTGCCATTGTATGCACTACCAGCAACAATGATCTTGCCATCAGGCTGGATGGTAGCGGCGTACGCATAGTCGCTGTACATCTCACCAACGGTGGTTGTTACGATCCCCCCAGAACCAAAAGTGGTATCCAACGAACCATCCAATGGCCAGTAACGAGCGAGAGCGAATTCAAAGAACGCATTTCCAACGGCGATGATCTTCCCATCCGATTGAAGCACGATCGCGTGTGCGGCGTCATATTGCGAGTCGAAATCGGTGGTCAGTTTTCCATCTGAGTCGAAGGTGTAGTCCAGAGATCCATTTGCGTTCAGGCGAACTATGCCGAAGTCAGAATGCGAGTCTATGCCTTGCCCCAGATCCGTTCCACCTGCGAGAAGGATCTTCCCATCAAGCTGGAGAGCCATCGCAAAACAGCGTTCACTGCCTGAAGTGAACGAGACAGCCGTAATTCCACCTGAGCCAAAGTCAACATCCAATGATCCGTCTTGGAAGTAGCGTGCAACAGCAAAATTGAAATTCGGACCACTCTTATTGCCAGCGACCAGGATCTTGCCATCCGTTTGAAGAACCATTGCGCTGGCCCAGTCAGAACCGGAGCTGAGATCAGTGGTCACAACACCTTCAACGCCAAAACTGTCGTCCAATGATCCATCCTGAAGGTAGCGGACAACTGCGAAGTCGACATCAGATCCATTGTAGGAGCCCCCAGCAACAAGGATACCTCCATCCGGTTGTATCACGATCGCGTTTCCAGTCTCACCACCAGGTCCAATATCCGTGAGCACGATGCCATCCGAATCGAAGGTGGTGTCCAGGGAACCGTTTGAAGTGAATCGCAGGACGGCAATAACAGAACTTGAATCCGAGTATGAAACTCCCGCGACCAGGATCTTGCCATCAGGCTGGAGCGCAACGGAAGTTGCCAAATCATTTGTCGTGTCGATGGCCGCTACAACGATGCCATCTGCACTGAATGTGGTGTCAAGAGGACCGTTCGCCTCGTACCGCACAACGGTTATGTGGATGTGGAAACCGATGTTCGCGTATCCAGCAACAATGATCTTACCATCTGGCTGGAGAGCCACTGCGTTACCATAATCACCTCCTGAAGCAATATCGGTGAACACAGCGCCACCAACGCCGAACGTAATGTCGAGTATCCCTGTTTGGCCAAAGACCCCAGACGATCCCGCAAGAAGCCCTAGGAGAACCGAAAAGCGGAGTGCGAAATTCATAGGTGTTGCGGAAAGGTAGCCTGTTCCAATGCTAGACCGTCCTTCCACAGCGATACTGCCACATAGCCTACGCGTATCTTCGCGGCACCGCCTCCGCCCAAGGCTTCGGCGGTCGAAGATGGATCTGCACCGCCTCCGGAACCTGCAACACCCCGACCTTTTGCGTGCCCGCCTGGAGCACGAAGGACTAGTACGCACTACCCTATCCTTCTATCGGTATGTGCGACTTTATGACCTGGCCATGCTCCGGGACGAATTGTACGCGGAGTGGGAGGCCTTCAGGGTGTTGGGGCGCATTTACGTTTCGCAGGAAGGGATCAACGCTCAGTTGAGTGTACCAACGACCAACCTGGAAGAATTCCGGAGAGCACTGGATGCCCGTGAAGCCTTCGCGAACGTGCCATGGAAGATAGCCGTGGAAGACGATGGCAAGGGCTTCCTGAAGCTTATCGTCAAGGCGAAGAAGAAGATCGTGGCCGATGGTCTAGCCGATGACGCCTTCGATGTGACGAATGTTGGAGTGCATCTCGATGCCGCGACGTTCAACCAAAAGATGGAAAAAGGCGCCTTGGTGGTTGACATGCGGAACAACTACGAGTGTCTCATCGGGCATTTCGAGGGGGCGTATCTGCCCAAGGCTGACAATTTCCGCAGCGCGATCGAAGAGGTCACCGAAGCGCTGAAGGAGAAGAAGGACGCCGAAGTATTGCTGTATTGTACCGGCGGCATCCGCTGCGAGAAGGCGAGCGCCTATCTCAAGCACCAGGGCTTCACCAACGTGAGCCAGTTGCACGGCGGTATTATCGACTATGCGCGGCAGATCAAGGCACAGGGGCTCGAGAGCCTTTACAAAGGACAAAACTTCGTGTTCGATGAACGGCTGGCGGAGCGCATCACCGACGACGTGGTAAGTACCTGCATGCAATGCGGAACGAAAAGCGATCGCATCGGCAATTGCAAGGAGGTGACCTGTAACATGCTACTGGTGCAATGCGAGACCTGCGCCAAGAAATACGCCGACTGCTGCTCGCCAAGCTGCCGCGAGATCCACCAACTGCCCATCGAGGCACAACGCGCTTGGCGCAAAGGCCGCAGCACCCGCAGCACGAAGACCAAGGCGGTCAATGATCCCGAAGGGTTGCGCAAGCGCATTCGGGAAGAAGAGGAATTACTGGCACTGCATGGAACACTTCATCCGGAAGTGACAACGGTCACCGATCCAACATTGAAAAGCGCGTAGGCTTGCGCGAACCGAGAATCCGTAACACGTCAACACGCAACCTCCTCAATGCCCATCTACCACTCCCTCGGCAAGATCCCGCACAAGCGCCACACCGTCTTCAAGAACGGTAAGGACCGCTTCTTCTACGAGCAGCTCTTCGGCACGGTGGGCTTCGATGGCATGAGCACGCTCAGCTACCACACCCATCGCCCAACGATGGTGAAGGAGTTGCGCAAGGCCAAGGATGTATCGCCCAAGATCGCGATCGAGAAGAACATGCGCTCCTTGCGTTTGCATGGCTTCAAGACCAAGCCGGAGAAAGACCATCTGGCGGCGCGCAAGACCATGTTGGTGAACAGCGACTGCGCGATCGTTCTATCCGCCCCGCAGGCGAAGAGCGTGGACTACTTCTACAAGAACGCCGACTGCGATGAGATGATCTTCATCCACAAGGGCAGCGGCACCCTGCGCACCTTCCTGGGCAACATCGATTTCAAATACGGCGACTACCTGATGATCCCCCGTGGGATGATCTACACGATGGAGTTCAAGGACAGCGACAACCGCTTGTTCATCGTGGAGAGCCACCGGCCGATGTACACGCCGAAGCGCTATCGCAACTACTTCGGTCAGCTGCTGGAGCATTCACCATTCTGCGAGCGAGACATCCGCCGTCCGAAGAAGCTGGAGACACACGATGAGAAGGGCGACTTCGTCATCAAGGTGAAGAAGCAAGGCCTGTTGCATGAGTTCGTGTACGCGTCGCATCCATTCGATGTAGTGGGCTGGGACGGCTACAACTACCCTTACGCGTTCAGCATCCACGACTTCGAACCGATCACCGGCCGTGTGCACCAGCCGCCACCCGTGCACCAGACCTTCGAGACCGATGCCTTCGTGGTGTGCAGCTTCGTACCACGCCTGTACGACTATCACCCGCTGGCGATCCCCGCGCCGTACAACCACAGCAACATCGACAGCGATGAGGTGCTGTACTATGTGGACGGCGACTTTATGAGCCGCAACGATATTGGCCCGGGCCACATCAGTGTGCACCCCGCCGGTATTCCTCACGGCCCGCACCCTGGCGCCATGGAGCGTTCGATCGGCAAGAAGG
>JANNYL010000656.1:0-3704 GCA_031410075.1 Flavobacteriales bacterium | reverse complement strand
TTCCTCAGCGCCACTGTGCCCATAAGGCCAGGCAGAAGCGCTCCGCGCACCATCGATAAGTTCAAAAACAGGCCTAAGCCCAAGTACCTCTTCAACTCCAAACCAGCCTTCTGACCACCTTAACTTAATGACATTGCCCCTTCCCCTCGTGGGTCATTCAAGGTGTACGAGAAGGGCGGAACGCAACGCGTGAGCGTGCAGGATGTGAAGAACGTCGCAGGCGAAGACGGCGCTGGAGGGCGTGGTAGGGGTGGTTGTGTAATGGCTGAAGAATAGGACTGAATCCCTATTGGCCCTCAGTCCACCACGCCAAGTACCTCGTCCTCCTTCTTATAGGGCACGTAGAAGCGCTCTTCGCGCGCCACCTTGCCCGAAGCATCATAGTCCACCCGCATACCGATGAGGTTGTCTTGCGGATCCAATCGCGCGATCTGTTTGACCGGACCGGGGATCGTGCGGGTATCGCCACCGATCGAGCCACGAAGATCGATGTAGAACATGGAGGGCGTGTGGTAGGCGAACTGTAGATGGTCCTGCTCGTTCGATGTGAAGCCGAAGAAGTCGATCATGCGGTCTTCGTTGTACACCACATGCATGGAGTCGTAGCCGGCCGTGCGCTCCAAGTGGTCGTACCGGGCGATGTTGGCATACAGCTCCGTACCGAAGTGCTTGTAGTCGAGCTCGAAGACCCCAGCATGGCTCAGTGTCGCGTTCTCGCTCACCGGCGAACGTAAGTAGTCCTTGTAGTAGACCCACTCGCCTTCCTTCTTGTACTCCACCAACGTGTGCGAGCCGGGGATCTGCTGCAATGACGAGCCAAGTTGGAAATGGCGTGACCGCGGCACGAACACGCCATCCTCCGGTCGTGGTGCGCCATCGCGTGCGGTGATGGCGAAGGTGTTGAGCGCGGTGAGCTCGATGTTCTGGAACCACTGCAAACCTTCGGGATTGTGGATACGCTCCCTTCCCGCGGCGATCAAGCTTCCCTCCGTAGTGAAGACCTCGGTATAGACCGTGGCGGAATCGATGGGGCTGCGTACATAGCGGAGGGCTTCCTCGTGATCGATGTTCGTCTTGGTGATAGCCTGTCCGTTCCGGAAAAGGATGGTCTCGATCACCTTGCCTTGGCGGTCGTATCGCGTGCGGATGCCGTTGAGCTTGTCATCGCGCCAG
The DNA here is from genome assembly GCA_031410075.1 of Flavobacteriales bacterium. Classification (GTDB taxonomy): domain Bacteria; phylum Bacteroidota; class Bacteroidia; order Flavobacteriales_F; family PHOS-HE28; genus PHOS-HE28. The sequence continues at coordinate 2,531 of JANNYL010000656.1, read as the reverse complement.
TGCTCCGTACGGCACAGCTTGTCGGTGCCCTTGTAGTATTCCTTCCAGCGGCCGGAACGCTTGCCGTGCTCGAAGTAGCCGACGATCCATGGCAAGGTGGCCGAGTAGTTCTGTTCCCAGCGCCCGTGCAGGTCGCCGTGCGACCCTTCTCCGTAGCACCAGACCTTGCTCTTATCCTTCCCTTCGAAGTAGCGCACCACCTGCTCGGGCTTCTGGGGCACCTCGTACTTGTCCGGCAGCAGGAAGGCATCCGGCATGTAGTAGTCGTAGGCGCCTTGGATCAGTTTCACTTCATCCAGACTGAAACCTGATACACGCTGCCATGCGGCAAGTCTCGGATCTTCGATCTCCCGAACCCATGCATAGTTGTTCGCCGCTGCAATGCGCCGAGCCATGGCCTCCTCACCCGTATGTCGCATGAGATACCCGACCGCACAGTAGGTATCGTGCTCATCGATGAACACCGGTATGCGCTCGTGCCGATAGTAGTTGATGGGAAAGCGGCCTTGGCGCGCATAATCGGCAAGTACAATAATGAGTTCGTTGCGCGATATCAATTGCTTCTTGCTCAGTTCACTAGTAGAGGCATTGGACAGGACACCGAGCACTTCCGCGAGATGGGCGCGCACATAGTCCACATCGCTTTGGATGGGCTTGGCCGGTTTGCCATGCATGTATTCCGCATGATCCTCCCAGTACGGGTTGAAGGCGCGCAACTGGTCGTATAGGCTCGTGGCCTGACCTTGGGTGGCTGTGAGCAGGATGGCGAAGAGGGCGATGAATTGGCGCATGGTGTCTGAGCTTGTGATGTGCGGTACACCGGAGCCGCAGGAACGTTCAATTGAACACCCCATCCTCACCAGGGTATGACTTGAGCGGATCACCAGCCATGCCCCCGATCGGAAACACGCGCCGCTCAGGGCTGCTTCTCCTGCCTCCCCTCTAACTCCTCGATCGTCCTCCTCGCCGCTTCCAACCTTACCCGGTTGTTCTTACTCACCAGCATGTTGGTGATCAGCTTCTCCATGCGGTGGTGGAGCGGGATCAGCAGCCCGGCGATGGCGGCCATGGCCAGCAGCATCAAGATCGGTGAATGGTTGGTGATGCGATCAAGGAACGGATGCAACAGCAAGTTGATGAATTCGAAGAACAACAGCAACGCGATGAGTGAGAGGTTCTTGATGGCCTTGGCGCCCACCACCGCCGTGCGGCTGAACACGAGCAGGAAGATGCCCAGCGTGATGACGATGAGGGCGATGATGGCGAACTGGATGTTGCGGGAGCGGTCTCTGACAGCTTCTTCCCTCAGTTTGGCCTCCTCGCGATCCTTCAGTTGCTGATCGAAGATCATGTCCTCCATGTTGGAGCGGTCGGACATTACAGTGAGGCTGTCCTTCAGTTGTGACACGAGTGCGGAATAGACCAGTGCGCTATCGCTGTTGCCTGCCGCGCGATATGCCTTCCAAAGCACGTCCGCAGCTTCGATGTCGTTCCCCAAGCCGTACGCGCGCCCGGCCACCACCAGGCTGCGCTTGGCCGTGGTGATGGCCTCTACCGCGCGACCGGCTGTGATCAGTGCCTTGGCCTGTTCGGCAAGAGCTTGGGTCATGGGCAATACCACATCGAGCGAATCGCAGATGGCCACGCAGCGCCGCAGGAACGCATCGGATTGGTCTTGCTGCCTCAACCCTGCGTAGGCCGTGCCCAGCACCAATTGCGAACGCGCATATCCGTAGGGGTCATCACCGGGGTTGATGAACACGTTGGAGCGCTGCGCATAGTACAGCGCCGAATCCGCCTTGCCGAGCGCCAACATGATCTCGCTCATGTGGCACGAAATGCGGTTCACCTGGCCTGGATCGCTCTCCGCCACCTGTGCGCGTTTCAAATACTGGACCGCCGTGGGGTAGTCCTTCATGTCTTTGTAGAGCACGCCGATCTGTTTTTCACTGAACCCGAATTGCACCATGTCCCCAGCCGCGAGTGCATATTGTCGGGCAAGCAAGTAGTACTTCAGTGCGGTGCTCGTTCTGGCCCCACGCTCTAACCCCGCGATCATACCGTAGGCTATCGCCATCACCGAGTCGGTCCCTACCTGCTGCGCAAGTTCCATGTACTCCATCGTGTTCGCTTCGCGCTCCGCATGCCGCCCTTGTGCGAAAAGCGCTTCGTCGTGCTTGGCCATGATCTCCAGTCGCTCCTTCAGCGACTTCGACTTGTCATGCCGGGCATCAAGGGTGTCAAGGACGGCGTTGCGCCGATCCTGGGCGAGACCCGCTGTAGCGAGAATGACGCTGAACATGAAAAGCACCAACCGGAATGGTCGCTGTACATGAACGGCGACGGAACTCACGCGCATCAACTGTTCATCGGTCCTGCGTTCCATCATTGTGTCTTGTCCTGAAATAGGTTGACACAAACCAACCCTTCAAGATGGGACTCTCAAAAGAATTCAAAGTGTACAACAGCTACCCGCCGGAATTGCGCAAGCAGGCGGTTTACCGCGTATTAAGCGGGGAGCTTCGCAAGAG
>JANNYL010000655.1:0-1253 GCA_031410075.1 Flavobacteriales bacterium | reverse complement strand
CGCGTTTCGCCCCAGCTGCTTTCAACGCTTCGCACGCAGCGGTCACTGCTTCCACGCTACCGCTGATCACCAATTGGCCGGGGCAATTGTAGTTCGCTGGGACCACAACGCCTGGGATCGTGGAACACACCTCCTCCACTTTCGCATCGTCCATTCCAAGGATCGCGGCCATGGTTCCGGGCTGCATCTCGCAGGCCTTCTGCATCGCGTTCGCACGTGCGGCCACCAATTTCAAACCGTCGCTGAATTCCATGGCACCTGCGGCCACAAGCGCGCTGAACTCACCTAAGGAATGTCCGGCGGTCATCGCTGGCTGAAAGGCATCGCCCATCACCTTCGCCTTGATCACGCTATGCAGGAAGATGGCCGGCTGCGTGACATTCGTCTGCCTCAGGTCCGCTTCGGAACCATTGAACATCACTTCGGTGATCGCGAAGCCCAGAATGTTGTTGGCGTGCTCAAAGAAGACGCGTGCATTGGCATCGCTATCATAGAGGTCCTTCCCCATGCCGGGGAATTGGCTGCCTTGGCCGGGGAAGACATAAGCGGTCATATCGGATCAGTGGAGTTTGGAACTGATGAGCTTGATGAACTCTTCGCGGGAACGGTGGTCGCTGAGAAAAATACCAGTGAACGCTGAAGTCGTGGTCACACTGTTCTGTTTCTGCACACCACGCATACGCATGCAGAGGTGATCACACTCCATCACCACGGCAACGCCTAACGGCTTCAATGTGGAGTGGATACAATCACGGATCTCATTGGTAAGCCGCTCCTGCACTTGCAACCGCCGGGCAAAAGCATCCACCACGCGTGGTATTTTGCTGAGCCCCACGATCCGTCCGTCAGGAATGTAGGCTACGTGCGCCTTGCCGAAAAACGGTAGCATGTGGTGCTCGCACAACGAATACACTTCGATGTCCTTTACGATCACCATCTGGCTGTACTGTTCCTGGAACAACGCTCCCTTCAGGATCTCGGCCGGATCCAGATCATAACCGTGGGTGAGGTACTGCAGTGCCTTGGCCACGCGCTCCGGTGTTTTCTCCAACCCTTCTCGCTTGGGGTCCTCGCCAATACTCTTGATGATATCTCCGTAGTGCGCACCTATGCGACTTATCGTCTTCTGGTCGTAAACATCAACGCGCGAATAGCCATCGACCTCATCCTCCGGGCCAACGTTGCGTTTCTGCTTTGAAACCATTACCGATCTCTTCTTCGCCATACCCGGAAGTTGTGGTTTCTTGTTGCTC
>JANNYL010000654.1:0-1510 GCA_031410075.1 Flavobacteriales bacterium | reverse complement strand
CCGTAGCGCTGGATCGCGGCACCAAAGTCGAGGTAAACAGCTTCCCCGGTCTTGTTCACACCGAAACCCGCATCGCAACGCTCTTTCGCTGCACGGCTCGCCACATCGCGCGGTACCAAGTTGCCGAAAGCCGGGTAGCGGCGCTCCAGGAAGTAATCACGGTCACCTTCAGCAATGTCGCTTCCTTTCTTCTTGCCGTCGCGGATGGCTTTGGCGTCCTCCAAGTTCTTGGGTACCCAGATGCGTCCGTCGTTGCGCAGCGATTCGCTCATCAGCGTCAGCTTGCTCTGGTGTGTGCCGCTCACCGGGATGCACGTGGGGTGGATCTGGGTGAAGCAGGGGTTGCCAAAATAGGCACCGCGCTTGTGCGCTTTCCATGCCGCAGTGACGTTGCTGCCCATCGCGTTCGTGCTCAGGAAGAACACGTTGCCGTATCCGCCCGTGCAGAGCAATACCGCATGCGCTCCATGGCGCTCGAGCTCGCCTGTGATGAGGTTGCGGGCGATGATGCCTCGCGCCTTGCCGTCAACAACAACGACATCAAGCATCTCGTGGCGGTCGAACATCTGCACAGCGCCTTTTCCGACCTGGCGCATCAACGCGCTGTACGCACCGAGCAATAATTGTTGTCCTGTTTGTCCGCGGGCATAGAAGGTGCGGCTCACCTGCACGCCGCCGAACGAACGGTTGTCGAGCAGTCCACCGTAATCTCGGGCGAAGGGCACGCCTTGGGCCACGCACTGGTCGATGATGTTCGCGCTGACTTCTGCCAGGCGATACACATTGGCTTCACGGGCGCGATAGTCGCCGCCTTTCACCGTGTCGTAGAACAAGCGGAAGGTCGAGTCGCCGTCGTTCTGGTAGTTCTTGGCGGCGTTGATACCGCCCTGTGCAGCGATGCTGTGCGCGCGACGGGCACTGTCCTGGAAGCAGAAGGCCTTTACGTTATAGCCCATCTCGGCGAGCGACGCGGCGGCGGCACCACCGGCGAGGCCTGTGCCCACCACGATCACGTCGATACGGCGCTTGTTTGCGGGCGCGACAATGCGGATGTGACTCTTGTGATCGGTCCACTTCTTCTCGATGGGGCCGGGAGGGATCTTGCTGTCGAGGGTGCTCATGAATGCTTGAATGTCTTATGTCCGATGCTCGCAGTCTTATACGGCTCAGGCAGCCAGCATTGGACATAAGACACAGGACGTGCGTTGGCCATTTGCGCGGTGCTCACTTGATCCAGCCTAAATACATGCTGACAGGCATCGCAGCGAAAAGCGCGGGAATTACGATACTGAACGCAGCGCCTACTATGGCGATGATCGGCGAGTAGCGCTTGTGGTTGATGCCGAGACTTTGGAACGCGCTTTTGAAACCGTGTAGCAGGTGCCAGAAGAGGCTGAAGCAACCAAGAACGTATATCACCACCACGATCGGGTTCCGGAAGGTCTCGATCATCAGTGCGAAGAGGTTTTCCTGACCGTCGGCATCCACGCCATATTCTTCCAGGCTGCCG
>JANNYL010000653.1:0-9859 GCA_031410075.1 Flavobacteriales bacterium | reverse complement strand
ACGCAGCCGAACGGTTGCTCCCCGACTTCCCCCCCGAACTGCGCGCGGCCTGGGAGGCGTTCTATGCGCTGCTGAAAGATGGAATGATCGAGGGTGCCATGTTCGAACCGGCGGCGCATCACTGATCAGCGATCCCATGCCCTGACTTTTGTCGCGATCCACGCCAACCGATGGTGTGAAGCACTTCAACAAGGAAGGGGAGGTGCAAGTGAAGGACGTGGCGGAACTGATCGCGGAAGCGGGGTATCTCTGATCGCGGTGACCCGTAACGGAGAGGGGCGTGATATTGATCACGCCCCTCTCCGTTTCTGACCAGTTCCGTCTACTGCGTCCCGCCCAACGCTACTTTCCCAACAACAGCTTCACCGCAGCCTCCAGTTGCTGATCGCGCCCTTGGCTGACAACGCCGGGATCCAACGCCTGCTGCACGTCCGGATCCAGTTGTTGGTTCTCCAAGTACTTGCCGTTGTTATCGATCATGCCCACTTGAGGGATGCCGAACCACATGCCGTTCTGCAATCCTTCCCACCATACGGCGGTACCGGTACCTGCCACGGGCATGCCCACCAGCTTGCCGATGCCCAGCGCGCGGTACGTCACAGGGAACATGTGCGCATCGCTGTAATTGCTTTCGCTCATCACTACGCAACTCGGCTTGGTCCATTTGAACTGTGGTTCGGTACCGAGCTTTTGTCCACGCGGTTCTTCACGCATGTACACTTTGCCACTGAGGAAAGTCGCGAGATCATCGTGCAACCAGCCACCTCCGTTGAAACGTGTGTCCACCACAAGGCCCTCCTTGCCGCTATAGCGGCCGAGTGCTTCTTCATAAACGATCCGGTAACTGTGGTCGTCCATACCTTCCACATGCACGTATCCGAGCTTGCCACCGCTCAGGCTGTCCACCAAGTGGCGGCAGCGCTCCACCCAACGATGGTAGAGCAATTCGCTCTCTTCGCCACCGTTGATCGGCTTCACGCTTTCATCCCAACGCGTATTCGCCTTCGGGTCGAACAGGGAGAGGAGTGTGGGCTTTCCTGCCTTGCGGTTCAGCAATTTGCTCGGATCCATATCGGCGGTGATCACCTGCCCATCGATCTTCTCGATCACGTGGCCGGCCTTGATCTTGGATCCCTGTTTGATGACAGGGCTCTTCTCCATCACCTCCTCGATCTTCAGGCCGGGGCCGGGTTCGTTGGCGTAGAAAAGTCCGAGGCTCGCGGTCTCGTCCGCGTTCGGCATATCTGGTCGGTATCCGCTGCCGGTATGCGAAGCGTTCAGTTCACCGAGCATCTCGCTGAGCAGCTCCGCCATGTCGAAGTTGTTGTTGATGAAGGGGAGGTAGCGCTGGTACTCGGCCTTGTATTTGTCCCAATCCACACCCTGCAGATCCACGCGGTAGAACTTCTTCTTCACTTGGCGCCACACGTGTTCGAAGAGGTAGGCGCGTTCAGCACGTTCGTTCAGCAGCATATCGCCATGGATGCCCACGCCCTTGTTCTCGTTCTTCTCGATGTCGTACTTGCTGATGCCGCCACTGTTCAGGAAGAACAGGTTCTTGCCGTCCTTGTCCATGGTAAGGCCCCCGGCTGAGCCGGCACCCAGCTTCTGCAGGATCTTCGCTTCGCGCGTGCGGATCTCCACCTGCCACAGGTCGTAGCCCTTTTCGAACGAGGCGAGGTAGTAGAGCTTTTCACCGTCCTTGCTGAGGAGTGCGCTGTTCAGATCGGACGAGTTCACAGTAAGGCGCACCTTACGTTCTTCGATACCGGCCAGGTCGAATTTCAAGGGCTCTACTTTCTTGTCCTTCTCCTCATCCTTCTTCTTCTTGTCTTTGTCCTTGTCGTCCTTCTTCGCCTTGTCATCTTTCTTGTCGTCTTCGCCTTCCTTTTTCTTGTCCTCGGCCTCTTTCGCCAATTCAGCATCCTCCTTGTTCAGCTTGAACTTGTCGAAGGCTTCCTGGGTGAAGAAGATGGCGTAGGCGTCTGCCTGTCCGCCCCAGCTCGCATGGTTCTTCATGCCATCACGGGCGCTGTAGAAAGTCATCGCCTTGCCTTCCATGGCCCACTCCGGATGCACACCGCCGTATCCGCTGCGTGTCAGGTCCACGATCTCTTTTCCGCCTTCTGCGCTCACGAGGCCACACTGTGTGATCCATTGGTCATCATGCAGGAACTCCACGAGGAACCACTTGCTGTCAGGGCTCCAACTGTACCATTGGTCCCCATCAGCGTAGCTGTAGTTCTTGGTGCCTGGCATGATGGTGCGGGTGAGCTTGCTCGCGAGGTTGATCACCTTTATCGTGCTGCGTTCTTCCAAGTAGGCCACTTCCTTTCCATCCGGGGAGTAGGCTGGTTGGAACTCTTCGGCAGGGGTGCTCAACAATGCTTCCTCTTTCAGCAGCGTGGCATTGAAGAAGTAGAGTTCTTCTTTCCGAACGATGCTTGTGGTGTAGAGGTCCCAGGATCCATTGCGCTCGCTGGCGTACAGGATCGAGCGGCCATCGGGGCTGAAGCTCACGGAGCGCTCCTGTTCTGGTGTGTTGGTGATCCTTCGTGTGGTGCCCTCCTTCACAGAGGTCACGAACACTTCGCCGCGATTGACGAACACGACTTCCTTTCCATTGGATGATACGGCGAACTCGCCCGCGTCGCCGTTCACGCTCTTCACGGTCTCTTGGTCATAGCGGCCGTCGGTGTTCGCACGGATCACCACCTTCTTCGCCTCTCCGCCGTCGGTCATCGTGTAGAGCTCGCCACGGAAGCCGAAGCAGAGCACACCGTCATCGCTCATGCTCAAGTACCGAACCGGGTGGTCGGTATAGCGGCTCACCTGCGTGCTCGGGCCACCGGTCGCTGGCATCTTGTGGATGTTGTAGGAGCCCTTCTCCTCACTGAGGTAATAAATGGTGTTGCCGTCCTTGCTGAAGATCGGGTTGCGGTCCTCGCCAGCGAACGTGCTCAACTGCTTGTATTCCTTGGTTGCCGGGTTGAAGCTCCAGATGTCACGGGTAATACTGCTCGTATGGTGCTTCCGCCAGTTGTCCTCATATCCCTTGCGGTCGTGGTAAACGATCAGGGTTCCGGCCGGGTTGTAGTGAGCCGACTGCATGGCGATGGTGCTCACCTGCATGGGGCGGCCACCTTTTGCGGGCACCGTGTAGAGTTCACCAAGCCCGCCTACCGGGAATTGCTGCATCTGCACATCGTCCTGGCGGCCGCCATAGAAGATGATGTTCGCATTGTCCCGACTGAAATCCATGGGCATTTCACCACTGCTGTCGAAGGTGAGGCGCGTTGGTACCCCACCACTGCTGGGCATCACGAACACATCGGCATTGCCGTAGCGGATGCTGGCGAAGGCCAGCTGCTTTCCGTCATGGCTCCAAACTGGCGCGTAGTCGTATGCCTCGTTCGTGGTCATGGGTACGGCATCGCCACCACTGGCGGCCACGCGCCAGATATCGCCTTGGTAGCAGAACGCGATGGTCTGCCCATCGGGACTGATGGCCGCGTTGCGCAACCATAGAGGATCTGTTTGAGCGATAGAAGCGACAGCGGCAATGCTGGAGCAGAAAAGAAGGGAAAAGCGGTTCATACCTACGGGTGTGTTTTACGAAGGACCGCTAAACTATCCGCCCCAATGATGCGATCGTCACGGGACGAGCGGTTGATCACATGCACCTTTGCGACATGATCAGTGTCACCGCCTATCGTTCGATCCAAACCATGGCACCCCATGCACGCGTGTGGATGTACAAGAGCGCGAAGCCATTTACCGCCGAGCAGCGCACGGCGATCCTCGCTCGTGGACACGTCTTCGCCAAGTCATGGGCTGCACACGGCGCTGATTTGGACGCGTGTGTGGACGTGCTGCGCGACCATTTCGTAGTGATCGCTGTGGATGAGCAACAAGCCATGGCCAGCGGGTGCAGTATTGACAAGAGCGTTCAGCTCGTGCAGACGTTGGAGCGCGAACTCGGTCTTCAACTCACCGATCGAATGGTGGTACTTTACGACAAGGATGGTTTGATCGCCACATGCCGTGTGACCGAGGTTGAGGACCTCATCAAGAGCGGGGAATTCACGGCTGAAACCACCGTTTTCGATGGTCTGGTAGGCACCAAAGCGGATCTTGACCATCGGTTTCGTGCACGACTGGGCGATACGTGGATGGCACGCTACCTCTGAGCCGGAAAGTCGCTATGCACGGCCTGCTGTTGGCTAAGTGATCGTTGCTCGTGATCGCCTACGGGAATGGTACCCGACCTTCGGCACACCGCCATTGCCAATAGAGGTTCGGCGAGCAAAGCATGTCTTCTGAAATGACCCGACTTGTCGGCGAACTGTTCCATGGCTGGTGGGATCTGTTCACATTGTTCATTGTCTTGATCGTATCCACGGCCGTTATGGGTTTGGCCGCGAATCGTGGATCGCGCCCGGTGGATCGAACGCCTTTGGTGCCCGCGCTTCCGTTCATTGGAGCGTTCGCATTGCTGCTCGTGGTCAGGCATTTGCACAATGACCTGTGGAACGCGATGATCATCGCTGTAGGAATAACGCTATCAGCATTGGTGGTGGCCAAGAGCGGTACCCGGGCGCCTGTGTTTCCGCTCATGTTACTGGCTGTCCTATTGGGCTTGGGGTTGAACTTGAGTGCCATAGCACTGCTCTTGGCAACCGTCCTGGTACTCGCCTTCAGTCGGTCCTCGTCGAAATGATCGGTGCGTTGCGCCGCATAGGCTGGCCAGGACTTTTGCTCTGCCTGTTCGCGCTGCTGGTGAATGCGGTTGGGATCTTTCTTTTAGGGCCCAAGGATGCCGCACGGATCGCATGGTCCGCGGCCGCAAGCGCAACATTGGACGGACTTGCCGAGGGACCGTTCGATCTTCGTATCCCAGTTGTGGAACTGCAGGTGCAGCCCGAATTATTGGATCGTCTCGGGGAGCATTTGCCTATGACCGGTGGGGAATATGTCCCCGCTATCATCCGATCCAACGGGTTGGAACACCATGCGGAATTCCGGTACCGGGGCGGGGTGTTTACCGCGCATTTCCTGGGATCGAAGAAGTCATTCCGGCTGAAGCTCGGAAAACGCGATCCCTTCGCACCATTCCGTTCGTTGGATTTTTTGAATCCGAAGACCGCTGACCTATTGCACAACCGCATGTCATGCATTATTGCACAGCAAATGGGCGTTGCTTGTCCGTTTGATGGGTTCGTGTTCGTAAGGCTGAACGGTGAGGATCATGGTGTAATGGAAGTGCTCGAACACATCGGTGGCCGTTTTGAACAATTGCGCGGAGAAGCCAAGGGCCAGGTTCCTGTGTTCAAGGGTGACTTCCCACCGATCGATCGTAACAGTGTGCCGAAAGGCAAGCTTCTCTGGGCTTCGGCTGATTCCTGGCAATACGAGAGCAAAGCCGATAGCTCGGAAGCCAAGGCATTGTTACAAGCCGCTATTCAATGGGTGAATGCCGCTGACAGTCTTCGGCCTTCCATTGATTCCTTGGCCCGCTGTCTCGACTTGAGCGCCTTTGCACGGTACAATGCGCTCATTCATCTGCTGGGAACTTGGCATATCGATAATTTCCATAATCAATGGTTGGTCCGTTCAGCGGACACGGGTTTGCTGTATCCGGTTCTCTGGGATGCACACCCACTCTTCGATCGTGGAAGTATGCCTTTCCATTTCACGCCCGATGCGTTGTCATTCCATTTGATGCGGGACAAGGACTGGCGGTTGGAGCGCGATCGCGCTTTGTATGGCGGCTGGCTCGCAATGAACGACGGCGGGAAGTTCGATGAGCTTTATCAAGAGCAGATCACGAAGCTTCGTTCAGCGGTGCTTCGGGATAGGAACCGTAGCACGCTGGTAACCGACCTGGGTGAACATGTGTACCGAACTTCAGCCGTTCAGTGGGTGCGTGGGTTGAACCGCTTCAGTGAAGGCATGCACGCTCATTGGGAGCGCACGCGCGATGCGTTCAGGATCCGGTCGTTCAAGGTGATCACAACGGACACAACCTTGAAGATCTCGTGTCTCAGCGAGGTTGCGTTGCGGATGGAGCATTCGGCTGGCCAAGAGGTGTTGAAGGTTCTTTCCACCAATGGCCGAGGTGCTGTAATGCTGGATTCACTCCCGGGCACGGTGCTGATCCATCCGGTGGTAAGCGCCCCGAACGAGGAGTACAGCGATCCTTATTCAGCATGGAATTACTGTGTTGCCGAACCGATCGACGTTACGTTCCACATAGCAAGCGGGGTACCAACCGCGCTACACTTCTTCAATGCCGTTACCGATGAGGAGATCACGCCGAACTAGCGGAGGGATCCGCGCATTTCTGGTGGGCATCAGCCTGCCAGTGGTCATTGTTTTCGCCATTTTCTCGTTGATGCCCTATTCCGTCATGACTGGCCAGTGGCCTTTGGGCATCCGTCAGAATGAAGTGGAATTCTATCAACGATGGTGCGATCATCGGCCGGGTCAGAATGTGGTCGACCACACGGAAAGGTTCGATCTGGACAGCGCTGGAACATGCGCCGATGCGGAGGATCCGGATAAACATTGGCGCCGCTTCTCTGCTTCTGGATATTCGGACAGTGCGCGAGTTCGGCGAATGAGCAATGTGGATGGTGGATGGATGATCGACTTTCCGGAGGACCGGTTGTTCGGTTCTCAACGCAGCATCACCTTGATACCGGCGAATGCCGAATCCATCCGAGCCCGGTTCGCACAATTGGTTGCGGATGAGAATGGCCTGTTGACCCCGGAGGTCGGTTTCATCCGGTTGTTTTCCTGTGGCCGGGAGCTGGGTGTTTTCACAAAAGAAGAACGTATCACGAGCGAGTTCCTCGAAAAACATGGCCTTGCGGACGCGTCCTTGATGGGTGAACCGTCGACACATGGTGCGGCTCAACAAGAAGCGGAAAAGCGCACGTTGTTGGCTGCGGTTGAAGGTGATCAAGCACGCGTGGATAGTGTTGCAGCCACAACCTTGGCGTTGTTGCGCTGCACCGATATGCGATACGATGCCTCAACGACCGCTCTGGCCTTCGATCGATCCACGGGCCGCTTGTTGCCATTGCACAGGGCCCCGCAGCCAGGTGATGATCCTCTCTTCGCTGACGCGAGGGATGAAGGATTCGCGACCTATCTCGCTTCACCTGCATCTACAGGTCGTGTGCATTTACTGGCCGAGCGACTGCAGCGTGATAGTGCAAAATGGGCAGCGCAGTTCTCGGCCGTCGAAGAGTTGTGGGCACCAGCCTTGGCCAAAGGGGCGAGCATCGCTTTTGTAAAGGCCCGGTTGCAAAGCGAACGATCGGCGTTCATGGAAAAGCTGTTCCACCCTGAGCCGGAGAAGGTATTTGGCATCGCCGAGGCTACAGCCAGTGCGAACCAGACAGCCAGGGCCACTGAGAAAATGGACCCCTGGTTGGAACCGTTCGCTCAAGGGGACACCATCCGATTCGTACGTGGCAAGTACGTGATCGATCACGATATCAGTGTGCCGCAAGGCATGGCGGTGATCATCGAAAAGGGTGCGCGCTTCGCGATCGGGTCTGGTCGAAGTCTATTGGTGAACGGCCCGCTCACTGTTCAGGGCACTGATGTGAACCCTGTATTCATACGTCCGCAGGATGAAGGGTTGCCTTATGGGGTGATCGCCGTGCACGGGAATGGCCGAACAGTGTGCGATATCCGCGGTGTGCGAATGAGCGGGGGCAGCACCGCGTGGTTGGCCGATCGATACCACAGTGGTATGCTCACCTTAATGGATTGCCAAGTATCCATGGAAAAGTGCACGATCGGTGGATCGAGAGGGGAGGATGCGGTAAACGTTAAACGCGGCTCGATCCAAATGTTGGATTGCTCGTTCGAAGAGGGTCAGGACGACCTGGTGGATATTGATCGTTCAACAGGCGCGGTCCGTGGTTGCACCTTCACGGGTAGAACAGGTGGTGATAGCACAGCCTTCAACGGTGATGGCCTTGACGCGAGTGGTTCACACCTATTGGTGCAGGATTGCCTTTTTGTCGGTCTGCTTGATAAGGGATTGAGCATCGGCGAATCGAGCCAGGTTTTTTCCAAGGATTGTACATTCCGGAATAACGGCTTGGCCATAGCGGTAAAAGACCTTTCCGTCGCACATGCTGACGGAAATGCGTTCATTGGCAATCGCATCGTGTTCGGTGTCTATCAAAAGAAACCTGTGTTCGGTGGTGGGGTTCTTACCGTGTACAACAACACGTTGGAAGGGAACGGTCAGGAACGAGAAGTGGATAGCCGGAGCAAGATCGTTTCTTCCGAGAAGGTGGATGAAAAGGTGGAAGAGGCGTTCAGCTTGACCAAGGAACGATAAGCACCGTGCCGACTTGTAACCCACTCACGCGTGGGCGGGATGGGGGCCGAAGGCTCCGGCATATATCATAGGCAGTATCGCAGGTCCGGGAGGACGGCTTGCCCGGCGCCGGCCCTCACGCGCCTAACTCCCGAACCAGATTGTGGGCACAACGCTCACTACGCGCCTAACACTCGCGCCATTCCGGGGGCGTTACTTCGGCGAGTTCCGCCAACGCGCGCGTTGAGAAGCAGAGTTGGAAGCGTTCGGCAACGAGCAAGGCATCCAGTTCGCGCAGCCGTTTGCCGATCAGCCAACTGATCAACACGTTCGTATCAACGACGAGCCTTTGTGGAGCGTGCGGCATGCATCTCGGTCCTTACCTCTTCAACGATGCGGGTGATCTCACTGTCCTTCAGGGTCACCTTGCCCCAGACCTTGTGCAGCCAAGTCAGATCTTCTTTGACTTCCTGCTGGCGGATAGCCTTCATGAACGCACGCCTGTCAGTAGCGGATAGCTTGCTTACACGCGCCAAGATCTGATCCACAGCTTGGCTTTGGTTGCCTTTGGTGTCGAAGGTCATTCCACGATCGCTTGTTGCCCAAAGATAGGTTCGGGATCGCTCGCATCGCCGGTCAGGTCCCGCTACGCGCCGCACTTGCGCCCCCTCAGATCAACCCCTCCCGCACCGCCAGGTTCACCGCGCTGGCCACGCCCTTCACCTGCAGCTTCTCGTAGATGTGGCTCACGTGCGTGTTCACCGTGGCGTAGCTGATGTTGCAGCGCGCGGCGATGATCTTGTAGCTGTAGCCTTCGGCCAGCAACTTCAGGATCTCCAGTTCGCGTTCGCTGAGATGGAAGTCGATGGCCTTGCTGCTGGAGCCGCGTTGCGCGAAGAGCTTCAGCACCTTCGCCGCGATCACCGGCGACATGGGCGCGCCGCCTTGCGTCACTTCCACGATGCCCTCGATGAGCTTGCCCGGTTGCGTCTGCTTCAACAGGTAACCGTCAGCGCCTGCGATGATGGACGAGAAGATGCGCGCGTTGTCCTCCAGCACGGTCTGCATCAGGATCTTCACGTCCTTGAACTGTTTGCGGATGCGCGTAACGCCCTCGATGCCGTCCACGTGCGGCATGTCGATGTCCATGAGCACCACGTCGGGCGTGGTCTCCATAACGTGTCGTACCACCTCGCGGCAATCGGGCCATGCGCCCACGCAGCTCATGTTGTCCGTGCTGTCGATGAGCATCTGCAACCCCTCGCGGCGTTTGGCGTTGTCATCGAATACGGCTACGCGGATGCTCATCGGTGTGATCTGACGCGGGCAAAACTATGCCGCAGGTGTGCGCGTGTCGGTCATTGCATCCAATGATTTCGAACGCCCATTCGGCACGAAGCGCAGCTCTATCGCCGTGCCCTTCCCCACAGCGGACGTAATGGTCAATGTGGCACCGAGCTCGGCCGCACGCTTGTGCATGTTGGGCAGGCCGTTACCTCCACCGCTGGTGCTCTG
>JANNYL010000652.1:0-3373 GCA_031410075.1 Flavobacteriales bacterium | reverse complement strand
GAGGACATGGTGAAGCAGGTGGCATTTTTCAAGGAGATCGGCAAGCATCTGGAGGCCAAAAGACTTGAGGAACGGGTGCTCTACGATCTGGAAATGATGCGCGAACTCGGCTACTGCAGTGGCATCGAGAACTACAGCAGATACTTCGACCAGCGCCAGGTGGGTCAACGCCCCTTCTGCCTGCTGGATTATTTCCCCGAAGATTTCCTGATGGTGATCGATGAAAGCCACGTAACGGTGAGCCAGATATCGGCCATGTACGGCGGCGATCGATCACGCAAAAAGAACCTAGTTGAATATGGTTTCCGGTTGCCCAGCGCAATGGACAATCGTCCTTTAAAATTCGAGGAGTTCGATAGCATGATCAGCCAGACCATTTTCGTGAGCGCCACCCCCGCGAACTTCGAATTGGAACGCAGTGAAGGCGTGGTCGTGGAACAGGTTGTGCGACCCACAGGTTTGCTGGACCCGCCCATAAGCGTGCGCCCAAGTGTGAACCAGATCGATGACCTGCTGTACGAGATCCGCGAGCGCAGCAAAAAACAAGAGCGCGTGCTGGTAACCACACTCACCAAGCGCATGGCCGAAGAACTCAACGAGTTCATGGGCAAGAACGGGGTGAAGTGCAAATACATCCACAGCGACGTGGAGACCTTGGATCGCATAGAGATCCTGCGGCAGTTGCGGCTGGGCTTGTTCGATGTGCTCATCGGGGTGAACCTGCTGCGCGAAGGATTGGATCTGCCGGAAGTCTCGCTGGTGGCGGTATTGGATGCAGACAAGGAAGGCTTCCTGCGGAGCGCTCGCTCGCTCACCCAAACGGCAGGGCGTGCCGCTCGTAACGTGAACGGGCAAGTGATCTTTTACGCCGACAAGATCACGGACAGTATGCAGCGCACCATGGACGACACCGAGCGCAGACGCGATAAACAGGTCGCCTACAACACAGCCAACGGGATCACCCCTACCCAGATCAAGCGCGAGCGTTCGGATGTTATGAACCAAACGAGCGTGTTGGACCGCTACAACGAAGGCCGGGCAAAGGCCTACGTGGAGCCGGAAGAACGCAGTTTGGCAGCGGATCCGGTGATGAAATACATGAGCGTGGATCAGCTTGAGAAGAACGCCAGTCTGCTGGAAGCACAGATGAAAAAGGCGGCCAAAGAACTGGACTTCATCGGTGCAGCCCAATTACGCGACGAATTGTTCGCGATGCGGAAACTGATCGATGAGAGGAAGGTGGTGAAGGAAGCTTGAAGGCCGTTTCCGGTGGCGCGCATGGACAGCGTATTTTCACGGCGTCAAGGCGGGGACCGTTCCAGCGGTCGTTTCGTCCTTTTTTTCCGTCAAAGCGTTCAGAACCAACGTTCATGAAAAGAGCATTACCCCTCTTCGTACTTCTCGCGGGCCTTTGCTGTCCGTCTTTCACGCAAGCGCAACTCGCCTTCGGTGGCCAGCCTTATGGCGTTCGCGCCAGCCGCTTGGGCATGCCGGATGCACCTGAACTACGATTGCCCGATGTGGATGTTGCGGCCTTGGAAGCAGAGGATGCAGCCCGAACCGCAGCAGGTTACAAGGGCGTGTACCGCTTCGGGTATATGCACTCCGTTGAACTGGATTCGCAGAACGATGGTGTTTGGCACACCATGCCCAACGGTGATCGTGTTTGGCGAGTGGCATTGTTCTGTCCCGGAGCAAAAGGCATCGGCGTGATCTTCAGTGATTACGTGGTTCCTGAAGGTGCCCGTGTATTCCTGTACAACCACCAAGGCGATCGCTTGGGAGGGTTCACGGCCCAGAGCAACCCCGGACATCAGGTGCTGGGTGTGCAGCCCGCAAAGGGTGATCACTTGACGATCGAATATGTTGAACCTGCGAATGTGGCGGGCCAAGGTTCGCTCACCATTGGCACAGTCACGCACGTTTATCGCTCGCCAGGTATGGGCTTTGACCGTGATCTTGGGGACAGCGGCGCTTGTAACGTGAATACTATTTGTCCGAGCGGCGATGATTGGCGCCCCGAGATCCGTTCTGTAGCGCTGGTATTGGCGGGTGGTGGCTCATGCACGGGCACCTTGGTGAACAACTGCGCCAACGACAGCATCCCCTATTTCCTCACTGCCAACCACTGTTTGGAAGGAGGCGCCACACCTGACACATGGGTGTTCCGCTTCAACTGGGATAGCCCTGTGTGCGACCCAACCGAGAACGGGCCAACGGATATGACCGTGAGCGGTAGCACACAATTGGTTGCGAACCCCGGAAGCGATATGCTCTTTTTGCAACTCAACAGCCAGCCACCTCCCGAATTCGATGTGACCTACAGCGGATGGGATGCGACCGGTGCCGTGCCCGACAGCGGAACATGCATTCACCACCCGCGAGGAGATATCAAGAAGATCAGCCACGACAACAACCCTCAGGCGCAGGCAAATGCCATAGATGTAGGCAACGGTCCGGCGGATTGCTGGCACGTTTTCAATTGGGACAGCGGCACCACCGAACCCGGCAGCAGCGGCAGTGGGCTCTGGAACCAGGACCATCGGATCGTAGGGCAGCTATATGGCGGGGCAGCCACATGCGACAACAACGTGGACGACTATTTCGGGCGCTTCGATGTGAGTTATCCGTTCATTTCTGATTGGTTGGGCGACTGCGATACGCTGGATCTCTTGGACCCCGGATACACCGTTCCTGTGATCCAGAACGATGCCGCGATCACCAGCATCAGTAACGTTGGCGCCAACATCTGCGGCGATAGCGTTGTAGTACCGAATGTTACCTTGAAGAACAATGGAGCTGCGGTCATGCAAACCGTGTCGATCAGCTATTGGATCATCGGCGGTGCGAGCAACATTGTTCCGTGGGTAGGCAACCTGGCACCGAACCAGACCGCCAACGTCTCCCTTCCGGCCATCGCGATCAGCACAGGACCACAGACTTTGGTGGTAGGCACGCTTCAACCCAATGGGCAGCTTGATGGCAACAGTGCTGACAACAACGACACATTGGAATTCGTGGCGAACACACCGGCCGAAGAAGTGCTCCTTTCACTTTCACCGGATGATTATGGCCAGGACATCACGTGGGAACTTTCCAATGATCTAGGTACGGTCTTGTACCAAGGCGGGCCTTACGCCGACGGGGATACAACAACCATAGAACGTGAATTCTGTCTTGGAGAAGACTGCTATGTTTTCACGATCAATGATGAATTCGGCGATGGGATCTGTTGCACCGAGGGCAACGGACATTACACGATCGAAGGTGGGTTCACCACGTATGTGGAGAGCGCTGGCGATTACGGATCTGGCGAAACACGCGAATTTTGCGTTGCTGGTGTTGGGGTACCCGAACCAGCAGGATCCATCGG
>JANNYL010000651.1:0-3216 GCA_031410075.1 Flavobacteriales bacterium | reverse complement strand
GCCGACGGCGACGACGGCTTCGCCTTCGAGTCCGACACCTTGCCCTGCGCCGTGTGACCACGGAACAGGCGCGTCGGCGCGAATTCGCCCAGCTTGTGGCCCACCATGTTCTCCGTCACGTACACGGGAATGAACTTGTTTCCATTATGCACCGCGAACGTGAGACCCACGAACTCGGGACTGATGGTGCTACTGCGTGACCACGTCTTCAGTACGGTTTTCTTGCCCGACTTCTGCATGTCATCCACCCGCTTCGCGAGCTTGTAGTGGATGAACGGTGGTTTTTTAAGGGAACGGCTCATGTGCTATACGGATCAGGCGGCCTTCTTGGCGTTAGCGCGCTGGAGAATGAAACGGTTGCTGCGTGTCTTTGGGTGACGCGTCTTCTTGCCTTTGGCGAGCAATCCTTTGCGGCTGCGTGGGTGTCCACCGGATGCGCGGCCTTCGCCACCACCCATTGGGTGATCAACTGGGTTCATCACCACAGGACGAACACGCGGACGGCGACCCTGCCAACGAGTACGACCAGCCTTACCGCTCTTCTGGAGCATGTGCTCGGCGTTACCCACAGTACCGATGGTCGCCATGCAAGAGCAAAGCACCAAGCGCAATTCGCCGCTCGGCATTTTCAACGTCACATAACGGCCTTCGCGAGCGCTCAACTGAGCGAACGTACCCGCGCTGCGAACGAAACTACCACCCTTGCCGGGTTGCAATTCAACATTGTGCACAAGCGTACCCAATGGGACCTCGCCAAGTGGTAAAGCATTGCCAACTTCCGGAGGCGTGCCTGCACCGCTTTGGATGATCTGATCGACCTTCAAGCCGGCTGGAGCCAAGATGTAGCGCTTCTCACCGTCGGGGTATTGGATCAGGGCGATACGCGCACTACGATTAGGATCGTATTCGATCGTCTTCACCAAACCCGGAATGCCGTGCTTATCGCGCTTCATGTCAATGACACGATAGCGTTGCTTGTGACCACCGCCGAGATAGCGCATGGTCATCTTGCCTTGGTTGTTACGGCCACCGCTTTTCACGGTACCGCTGGTCAACGCCTTCACAGGTATACGCGTGGTAATTCCCTCGAAGTCGGTGATCACTTTGTGGCGTGTGCCAGGAGTGACAGGATTCAGTTTACGGATCGCCATGGTCGTTCTCGGGATCAGATAGCGCTGTACAGATCAATGTTCTCGCCGGTCTTCAAGGTCACGATGGCCTTCTTCCAGCTGCCCGTTCCACCGCGCAGGATGTTGCGCTTCGTATAGCGGGTCTTGTCCTTTCCAGGTACGATCATCGTGCGCACACCGGTAACGGTTACTCCGTATTCCTTCTCGACGGCCTGCTTGATCTGCACCTTGTTGCTCTTCTTGTCCACCACGAAGCCGTAGCGCCCTTCCTTTTCGGTTTGGGCCGTCATCTTTTCAGTGACGATGGGACGAATGATGATCTGTACCATGGCTTACTTCGTGAGGGTAGCTTCCAACGGTGCGATCGCATCTTTCACGATGATCACTCGGTGGGCGTTCATGATGTCGTACGTGTTGATCTCGCTGGCCACCACCACACGCGCACCCTGGATGTTGCGTGAGCTTAAGAGCACGTTGGCGTCCTTGCTCGGAAGTACCAACAATGCTTTGCGGTCAGTGAGGGCGAAAGCCTTCAACAGGTCCACGAATTCTTTCGTTTTCGGAGCACCCATTTTCAAGCCATCCAATACGGAGATGGCTCCACCTTGGGCCTTGTGTGTAAGGGCACTGCGACGGGCCAGGTCCTTCACTTTCTTGTTCAATTTGAACTCGTAGTCGCGGGGCTTTGGACCGAATACGCGAGCACCACCTTTGAAGAGCGGGCTCTTGATGGAACCCTTACGGGAACCGCCTGTACCCTTCTGGCGATGCAGCTTTTTCGTACTGCCGCTCACTTCGCTCTTCTCGAGCGTTTTAGCAGTGCCTTGACGCTTGTTGGCAAGGTGCTGTTTCACGTCCAGCCAGATGGCGTGGTCGTTCGGCTTCTCGATCGCGAATACCGCGTCGTTCAGCTTCATTTTTTTGCCGGTGGACTTGCCGTCCGTTCCGTGGATCTCGATCTCCATCTTACTTCCAGATGATAACGTAAGTGCCTTTCGGACCGGGTACGGAACCACGCACCAACATGAGGTTCTTCTCCATATCGATCTTCACCACTTTCAAGTTCTCCGTGGTGATCTTGTTGCCGCCTGTACGACCCGCCATGCGCATTCCTTTGAATACACGAGCCGGATACGACGAGCCACCCAACGAACCAGGAGCCCTTGAACGGTCGTGCTGACCGTGGGTGGCTTCACCCACACCGCTGAATCCATGGCGCTTCACAACACCTTGGAAGCCCTTGCCCTTGCTATGGCTGGTGACGGTTACGAAGCTTCCCTCTTCGAAGAGGCTCGCGTCCACCTTGTCACCCAACTTCAGCTCTTGCTCGAATTCCTTGAATTCGTGGGCCTTCACCTTAGGGGTAGTATTGGCTTTCTTGTAGTGTCCCATCAACGACGCTGGAGTACTCTTCTCGCGACGCTCACCATAGGAAACCTGAACAGCCTCGTAGCCGTCCGTTGCCTTGGTTTTCAAGTGCGTTACAACGCACGGTCCTGCTTCGAGCACAGTGCAACCTACCAGGTTACCGTCCGTGTCGAACAAGCTGGTCATTCCGACCTTTTTTCCGATCAATCCGCTCATGGCTTTGTCGTGTTATCGGTCAGACCTTGATCTCCACATCAACGCCGCTGGGGAGTTCCAGTTTCATTAGCGCATCGATCGTTTTACTGCTGGAGCTATAGATATCCATCAGGCGCTTGTAGCTGCACAGTTGGAATTGCTCGCGTGCTTTCTTGTTCACGTGTGGTGAACGGAGCACGGTGAAAATGCGCTTGTGGGTGGGCAGAGGAATAGGACCGCTCACAACAGCGCCCGTGCTCTTCACCGTCTTCACGATCTTCTCGGCGCTCTTGTCGACGAGGTTGTGATCGTAAGACCGCAGCTTGATCCGGATCTTTTGGGTCATCGCTTTTGTGCGGGTTAGGCCGAAACTTTACCACGGACCTTGGCCAGAACGGCTTCGGTCACGTTATTGGGTGCAGGTGAATAGTGACTGAACTCCATCGTGCTGCTCGCACGACCGGAACTCATGGTACGCAGTGAGGTCACGTAGCCGAACATTTCGCTCAATGGCACTGTGCCC
>JANNYL010000650.1:0-2312 GCA_031410075.1 Flavobacteriales bacterium | reverse complement strand
GCGATCAACCGTATAACATCTCCTGGGTTGGATCCATTGTTCAAGTATGGAACGCATCTCGCCGACGGGTTGGTTCCCACGGCGTTCGGGATCGTATTCCTGTTCATTCGTTGGAGATGGTTCTTGGCGGTTGCAGCCAGTGTATTGGGAAGTTCGATCATTGTTCAACTGCTCAAGCATACTTTCTTTTCAGAAGTGGATCGACCTTCCATGTTCTTGGAGGGTATGCCCGGTCTGCGGCTTGTTCAAGGGGTGGAAATGCTGCATCACAACAGTTTCCCCAGCGGCCATAGTACCTGTGCGTTCAGCATGTGTTTCGTGGCAGCGGTTTTGATCGGAAGACCATGGGCCGCAGCTGCATTGGCCATCTTGGCCGGGTTGCTTGCTTTCTCCCGGGTCTACCTCTCCCAGCATTTCGTGGAGGATGTGTTGTGCGGAGCGATCATCGGCACAGGCACCTCGTGGCTTGTGTATTGGTGGTTGTACCGTAGCGCATTCGCCCAACGATCATGGTTGGATGGTTCCTTGCTTCGCCGTACAAGAAGCTCCTGAAAGCGGTTCACGAATTGGATCAGGCACTTCCGTAAATGACGAAGGATGCCTTTCGACACCCTCCGCTTAAGGTTACCGGTGGATCTCTCCCTTCCACCGTTGGCCCAAGAATGGGTTTTGGACAGCGGATGGCCTCCGGGTCACAAGTCTTCGAGAAAAAATTCGGGTTGCTCGAGTTCCCTGGAGAAGTGATCGTTCCGCAGGAAGTTAGTAACGGCACTGAGCCGGGATTGATCGCTCAAGTCCCTTTCCCCAACCTCGCTAACGGCTTCAGCTTGCTATTCTGGTCTATGACCTTAGTGCGAATTGGTACTATAGGTGATCCGCCAAATGGAGTCCGCTGCATCGTCACTGACAAGGAGGGAACCGTCCGGTAGTTCCATAACGTCAACAGGGCGGCCCCAAGCGCTAGTGCCGGTGAGCCAGCCTTCGGCAAAAATCTCTTCCGTAGTCGAACCATTCGGCTCCGGAAAGACCACGCTGACCCGGTAGCCAGCGGGTTTGCTCCGGTTCCAACTGCCATGCTCCGCGATAAAGATCGCCCCTTTGTACTTGGCGGGGAACATGCTGCCTCGATAGAAACGCATACCCAGCGGGGCCATGTGGGCACCAAGTTTCACCACCGGAGGCACGTAGTCTCCACAGTTCTTTCCAATGCCGAATTCCCCATCCAGCGTGTCGCCCTGATGGCAGAACGGGAATCCGAAATGCTGACCCACGGAAGTCAGATGGTTCAACTCACAACTCGGCATATCATCACCCATCCAATCGCGTCCATTCTCGGTGAACCAGAGGCTGCTATCCCGTGGGTCCCAATCGAATCCAACACTGTTCCGAACCCCATTGGCAATGATCTCGAACTCGGATCCATCCGGATCCATTCGGGCAATACTCGCGAAGAGCGGGTTCTCGCTGAGGCAAATGTTGCAAGGGGCTCCTACGGGTATGTAGAGTTTTCCATCTGGCCCGAAGGCGATGAACTTCCAGCCATGATGCGTTTCTACAGGAAGTTTATCATAGACCGTTTCTGGCGCTGGGGGTTCGGATAGGTGATGATCGATATCGCGCAGCGCGAGTATCCGGCTGATCGCTGAGATGTACAGATCACCTTTGTGCCAGGCAACGCCAACAGGCATTTTCAATCCTTTCAGGATCGTGATCACCGTATCGGCGACGCCATCGTGGTTCTTGTCCGGCATGGCGTAGACCTCTCCGGCATCATTGCTTCCCGCGTATACGATCCCTTCAGGACTGTAAGCCATGGCTCGTGCTGTAGTCACGTTTTCCGCAAAAACGGAAATGGAGAAACCGGGTGGCAATTTGATCGAGTCAAGTTTGCGCGGGCCACCCAACATGGTGGGCTTGCATACTCCACCACAGAAGAACGGTATCAAAAGCAGTGTGGCAAGTGATCGAAGTAGCGGCGTCATTTTCTGCCTGAGTTGAATAGAACAGGCTTCGAAGGTATTGGCAGAAAAGGCGAGAGGCGATCTTGTGGGATCGCCTCTAGGAATAAATTGACGATTGCGAAATCACTGTTGTCCGGGGAACATTTTCGAGACCCCGCCCCGGATGAGGCTCCGGCTCAAGGCCGGGGTGACATCGGTGGAGGAAGCCTGGATCGGCGGGCCAATCCCCCCGCTCCCCGCGTCTAAGTGGTGTGTCAGTGCGGCCCAGCGAGGGCCCTGGTTGAATAGGTCAGCTCAAGGCGCAACACGTCACCCGCCAGTGGTCTGCAACAAGGTGTCAAACAAGGTCTG
>JANNYL010000649.1:0-1723 GCA_031410075.1 Flavobacteriales bacterium | reverse complement strand
TGATCCTCTGGCTGGGCTTACGCTTGGTCAAAGCTCGTTTTCTCCTCTGATCCCAAACAGCTCCGTGCGTCACACGGCCGCCTCAACATTCTTTCAACCAAGTCAAGCAGCAACTCCCCTTAACTTAATGACATTGCCCCTACCCCTCCTTGTCTTGCTGATCAAGATCCCCGCGTGATCGCTATCGCGCTCCCTCGGTGTTCGATCAGCAGGAGGGGAAAACAACCATGTGATCAACCAAGTGTTCTCACATTCCTGACGTTGCGCTAGCGGACTACGGCAGCTGCTCCACCCTCACGTTGTTCGGCGTGGTACTGCCCACGTTCACCAATATCGGATCGCGGTCGTTATCAATACCCGTGTACTTGACCTGTGCGTCCATGTTCACGTCGCGTGTGCTGTAGGTATTGCTCACCACGTTGTTCGGCGTGGTGCTGCCTACCGTTACCAGAATAGGATCGCGGTCGTTACCGATGCCGGTGTACTTGAGTGCGTGGTCGAAGGTGACCTCACCCGTCCAGAGTACCTCCGCCGGGAAGGCCCCACTGACGCTCTTGCGCGCGGCGGTACCATAGGTGGCGGTGGAAGCCAGTGACAGGTCCAGTGGTGTGCTGGACAGGCCGAGCGCCGTGGCAATGCCCGTCATCACACCGAGGTGGTTGCGGTGGCGCAGCGCCACGTTGTAAGTGCCCGGCGCGTTGTTGAAGGTGAGCGGTGATACACCATCCGTGGCCACGATATCGCCATCGCGCTGGATGAGCGCGCTTCGCGTGGCAAGCACCGTGGTGGGTGTGGTGGCATCGCGCAGTTCCACCGCCACCCAATCCACAATAGCGTTGTTGCCGGTGGTGGTGAGCACGGTGGACGTGACGCTCTCCGCCCCACCGCCGCCGACTTGTGTGTAGCCCAGGGCCGTATAAGGCTCGGTGAGCGGGAAGGTGGGCAGCGTGCGCAGCGCATCGTTCATCTGCCCGGTAACGCTATTGTACGGTCCTTCCAGTATGCCATGCAAAGCGAGCAACAGGTAGGTGGGTTGCTGGTTGCCTATGAGCGAAGCCACATCACCGCGCCCATTGCCACCGGCGAAAATGTTGGAGGGAATGATCGCGGGAGTGATCAGCGAAGCCACATCCCCACGGCCACTTCCACCGGCGAAGATGTTGGAGGGGATGATCGCGGGAGTGATCAATGATGCCACATCCCCACGGCCACTGCCACCGACGAAGATGTTGGAGGGGATGGTCGCGGGCGTGATCAGTGAGGCCACATCGCCACGGCCATTCCCACCGGTGAAGATGTTGGAGGGAATGATCGCGGGCGTGATCAATGAAGCCACATCGCCACGGCCGGTGCCGCCGGCGAAGATGTTGGAGGGAATGATCGCGGCGGTGATCAATGAGGCCACATCGCCGCGGCCATTGCCACCGGCGAATTGGGCGAACGCTGCCAGGGGAAAGAGGAGTGCGATCGTGGTCGGTTTGCGCATGGTGTTGATCCGATCAAGTGGTCTTCATGCTGGAATTTATCGTGGCTGGGGCTTCGCTTTCGTTCTTGGCCATACACACTTTCGAGTGTGACATGTCTCGCCCCTATTGCGCGAGCCGAACACCACGACCTCCACCGTCGCCGAAACGACTGATAACGACGTCGAAGGCATCGATGCGGTCGGATGTCCGCATATTCGTGGCAATGTTGAGCCACGCTCCGCCCCGCAAGCCAGCGC
>JANNYL010000648.1:0-2754 GCA_031410075.1 Flavobacteriales bacterium | reverse complement strand
CATCCTGGGTGAGATGTTGAAGACGTTGGACAAACCGCGTGAGGACTACAAGCCGCATGCGCCAAGGATCATCAGCATCGAGATCCCCAAGGAGAGCATCGGACCCATCATTGGCCCTGGTGGCCGCGTTATCCAGGAGATCCAGGCGGAGACCGGTGCGCACATCAGCATCGAAGAAGTCGACGGTCGCGGTGTGGTGGAGATCATGAGCGAGAACAAAGCGAGCATCGATGCCGCTCTTGCCCGTGTCAATGCCATCGCTTTCCCGCCTCAAGCGGAGATCGGCGTTAACTACAAGGGCAAGGTGAAGACCATCATGCCCTACGGAGCGTTCGTGGAGATCTTCCCCGGCACCGATGGTTTGCTGCACGTGAGCGAGCTGGAATGGCGCCGCATCGACCGCGTGGAAGATGTGTTGAAGGAAGGTGACATCATCGAGTTCCAAGTGGTTGGCAAAGACCCACGAACCGGCAAGCTGAAACTGAGCCGTCGTGTGTTGCTTCCAAAGCCTGAAGGCTACGTGGACCGTGAGCCAGCGATGGAAGGTGGCGATGATCGTGGAGAGCGCCCTCGTCGCGAGTTCCGTGATCGCGGACCGCGCAGGAACTAGAGACTTCGCTTGGTCGATCGGACCGAGCATTTCATACAGGATCAAGATCGAAGGCCTCGACATCGTCGGGGCCTTCGTCGTATCCGCATTTCGGCCGTTGGTCGTGTACCGGGTGCCTTTTCTCGTGTGTGCCGTAACCGATAGCCTGCTCTGGGCGTTACAGGGCCGGTCCTCCAAAAATTAAATAGCGGTTCACATGGCACGTATGCGACAATTGAAGATCTCGAAACAGGTAACCAACCGCGACACCCCGTCGCTGGACAAGTACCTCACCGAGATCGGGAAAGTGAAGTTGATAACCGCCCAGCAGGAGGTAGAGCTCGCCGTGCGTATCAAACAAGGTGACGTTGGTGCGTTGGAAGAACTGACAAAGGCCAATTTGCGCTTTGTCGTGTCTGTAGCCAAGCAGTACCAAGGTCAAGGCCTTACACTGCCCGACCTGATAAGCGAAGGCAATTTGGGTCTGATCAAGGCAGCCGGCCGGTTCGATGAGACCCGCGGTTTCAAATTCATCAGCTACGCCGTATGGTGGATCCGCCAGCAGATCCTCCAGAGTTTGGCTGAACAGGCCCGTATTGTGCGCTTGCCGTTGAACAAGATCGGCTCCATCAACCGCATCAACAAGGCGTTCGCCAAGTTGGAGCAGGAGCATGAACGACCACCTACAGCCCCCGAACTGGCCGAGCTGCTGGAAATGTCCATCGAGGAGGTGAAGACCAGCATGGCGAATTCGGGCAAACACCTGAGTATGGATGCTCCTTTGCGAGAAGGCGACGACAGCGGAACCATGCTCGATGTGCTGCGTAATTCCGATATGCCCGACCCCGAAGAAGCCTTGATGACCGATAGCTTGCGCAAAGAGATCGAGCGCTCGTTGGACAGCCTCAGCATTCGCGAAGCCGACGTGATTCGATTGTACTTCGGCCTTAAAGGCAACCAACCGCACACATTGGAGGAGATCGGGCAGAAGTTCGACCTCACTCGCGAGCGTGTTCGCCAGATCAAGGAGAAAGCGATACGACGATTGAAGCACGCTGGGCGCGGCCGCACATTGCGCGCTTATCTGGGCTAACGGATCTACAACACAGAGAAAAGGGCTTCCGGGAACGGAGGCCCTTTTTCATTTTGCAACACAACCAAACCTATCCCCGGAAGCGCGACCTATATGGACCTTTGCTGGTAGAGCGCTGTCCGGGGTCTTGTGCAGAGATCCCGGACGCACGGTTACTCGATCCTGCGGATCGCCTGTGCTCCGGGAAAGTTTGGCGTTGGGAGTTTCGCAGCTCACTCTTCAAGCTCTTCCCCGGAAGCGTCACGGGTGCGGGCCTGTGCGGGTAGATCGCTATCCAGGGGCACTTTGGACTTGCTTGGATCACTTGTTCAAACGTGATTTTTCCACGGCATGACTTTATGTTTGACGCATGTTCTATGTGTATTTCATGTCGAACTCAGGGCACGGTGTGATCTATACAGGGTCTACCGTGAACCTTCCGGACAGAGTGTTCGCACACAAGAATGGTGCTTTCCCTGATGCGTTCACATTGAAGTACAACTGCTTCCTGCTAGTTTGGTATGAAGAACACATTAGCCTCGCTGAGGCACGCAAACGTGAATACCTGATAAAACGATGGCGGCGTGATTGGAAAGAGCGTCTCATCAATGAGATGAACCCGCAATGGAAAGACCTGAGCGAAAGTTGGTGAAGAAATTTAGTGGAGTGCTTTTTATCTCACTTCACCAAAGCTCTTCCCCGGAAGCGCTACGGGTGCGGGCCTTTGCGGGTAGAGCGCTGTCCGGGGACTCTTGATGGATCATCAAGATCGTTCAAGAGATCCCGGACACGCGGGGCCCTGATCCTGCGGATCGCCCACGTTCCGGGAAAGTTTGGCGGATGGTGTTTCGCAGCTCACCGTCCACGCTCTTCCCCGGAAGGGCTACGGGTGCGGGCCTTTGCGGGTAGAGCGCTGCCGGGGACTCTTGATCGATATCAAGATCGTTCAAGAGATCCCGGACACGCGGGGCCCTGATCCTGCGGATCGCCCACGTTCCGGGAAAGTTTGGCGGATGGAGTTTCGCAGTACACACACACCCATCCAACGGAAGCCTCAAGGAATAACCACCCCAGAACGCACTACGGCACACCG
>JANNYL010000647.1:0-7912 GCA_031410075.1 Flavobacteriales bacterium | reverse complement strand
TTGAAGCCGACCTGGGCCGTGGCCCACGTCTCGTCGTAACTGAGGTCACTGCTGGTGGTGAGGAAGCCCTCAAAGTATCCGGTGACGTAGGTCTTGCTGTCGTTCGGATACTTCAACCCACCGAGCAACCGGAGCCGGGAGCTGAAGGTGGCCTGCTCCGCATCGTAGGTGCGGATGAAGCGCTCATCGAAACGGGCGCGGAGCTTCACATCGAAACGTTCGACCGGCTGCTTGAAGGTGATCTGCTGGAACGCGCGGTTCTCGATCCGCTCGGTTGGCTCGAAGGGGAATTGCCGTTCGTGGACGTAAGCGGCGGTCAGGCTCCAACGGTCATTCAACTTGTAGCTCGCACCCAATTCCGCATAGGCGTAGAAGGAACCGTTCGGCACCGTGGCGTTCACGGAACCATCATCGCCGGTCTTGATAGCATCGAAGAGGTAGATGTTGTAGCTCCAACAAGCCGACAGGTCGCCACTGTGGTCGATGGTGGGGAATACGCCGAAGGTGGTGGAGTTCTGTGCTGTGGTGAAGAGCGCCACGCACATCATGAATGATACCAGGAGGTAGCGCATGATCAATGGGCTGTGCGAAGTGCTTCGGCGTAATAGGTGGGCATATCAACATCGAGCACGCCCCGTGCAGCGGCCTCCACGTTGTACGCCACGCGGATGAACGATACGCCCAATGCGTCGCGCTCGAAGGCGGACATGGTAGCAGGGATATCCAGTTCCATGTAGCACGCACGCGGGTCGCCGTCCTTGGGCTTGCCCACCGAGCCGATGTTGATGGCATGGCGGTAGGCCGTGCGCCCATCGCGGTCGTAAGGGAACACCCGGTGGTAGGGCTTGTGGGTGTGGCCGAAACAGAGGATGTCGGCATTCGCTCCTTCCAGAATGCGCATCATGCTCTTCTCATCGCGATCCTCGAAGAGGTATTCGTTGATCTTTCGCGGACTACCGTGTACGAGGAGCAGGTCCAGCTTGTCGTTGTTCAACTGGTACTCCACGCGGAAATGCGCGGGCAAGGTGCGCAGGTATGCGCGCTGCGCTTCGCCCACCAATTGGTTCGTGCGCGCGATGGAAATGGCGCCCATGGCCTTCTCCTCATCGGTCTTGTACGCACAGCCACAGTCGTCACAGGTGCGGCCGATCCCGAAGTCGTAATTGCCAGCGATGGTGGGGATGCCGCGTTGGCGGATCAAGTCGATGACCTCATTGGGCCAACGGTTGTAACCCACCAGGTCGCCGAGGCAGAAGATCGCGTCGGGCTTGCGCGTGTCGATGTCGGCAAGCACGGCCTGCAAAGCGGGCAGGTTGGCGTGGATGTCACTGAAGAGGGCGATACGCATGCGAAAGAGATCAGGGTTGGGGAACAGGGCGCAGCAAAGGCCAGAGCAATGCGGCCGCAAGGGCACCCACCATGGGGGCAATGAGGTAGATCCAAACAACGCTCAGGTCACCGGAAACCACGGCTGGTGCAAGGCTCCGTGCCGGGTTCATGGAGGCACCGCAAATAGGTCCGGCGAACATGGCCTCCAGAAGAACAGTGGAGCCGATGGCGATGCCCGCAAGGGTGCCCACCTCTTTGGACCCATGGGCGACCTGGAGGATCACCAGCATCAAGAGGAAGGTGAGGATGACCTCCAGGATGAAGGATTGCATGGGTGGGCCCGCAGGCAATGTGGCACCGAGGTGCACATTGTCCGGGAACAAGAACTTCAATGTGCCGCTTGCGATGAAAGCGCCGATAAGCTGCGCCAGGATGTAGGGTGCGACCTGCCTCGCCGCGAACCGGCCCGCCGCCAGAAAGCCCAGGGTGACGGCAGGATTCAGGTGCGCTCCGGAGACATCGCCAAAGGTGTAGATCATGGCCAGCACGATGGCACCGAAGGTGATGGCCACACCGATGTGACCCACCGCACCAACGGTCTGCTCATTGATGACGATGGCCCCCGTGCCGCAGAACACCAGCGCGAAGGTGCCGATGGCTTCAGCGATGTAACGTTTCATCGTCCAGAATATCAGCGACCGGCCTGCTGCATGATGTAGAACATCTCCGCGGCGATCTGCAGGCAGCGTTCATCATAGCGTTGGGCTTCCTGCGGCGTGCCGTCCGCCACCTTCGGATCGTCATACGGCAGGCTGATGCGGTCCAGCGCACCTTGCACGGTGGGGCATGCAGCGTCGGCCTGTGAACAGGTCATCACCGCGCAGAAGCCCTCACTGGGGTTCGCTGGGTCGCCATAGGTCTTGCTCCAGCAGGTCTGCACGGGCGCCCCTAGCGCGAAGGACAGCTCGTATCGCGGATTGGTTCCTTCGGGCCGAACGATCGCGAAGCCCGCACGCTCAATGGCGGCGACCGCCCGGGGATTGAACGCCGTGGCTTCGGTACCGCCGCTGAAACTGCGCACATGGTCCAGTCCGTTCTGCCAAGCCGCAGTTGCTGCCCATAGCTGCGCCAGATGGCTGCGTCGGCTGTTGTGCGTGCAGATGAAGGTGAGGTCGGCCGGAACGCCCGCGTCCTTTCGCTCCCTCACGTACGCTGCGATAAGGTCCAGTGCTTCCTTCCGTTCAGCAGGGATCAGTTGCACCGCAGGGAGGACCTTCTCCGTGACGTAGCGTTGCAGGTCGGCGTTGAGTATACGTTCGGCCACAGGTCCCTCGATGTCGGGGTGGAAGGAAAAGGCGAGGACACCAAGGGTTATCGTTCCGGCGATGTGCATGGCTTATCGTATTTTATCGATGGATAGGTGACCCTAGGAACAACACGCGTCATCCAGGGGAACATGGCTCTCCATGAGTTGCCCAAGGCTCGACTTCGCGAGGTTCCACACATGGGTATCGATGCAGTAGCAGACGGTGGATCCTTCAATGTCCCCCTTTATCAATCCAGCGGCTTTCAACTCCTTCAAATGCTGGCTCACCGTGCTCTGTGAGAGGGGAAGCTCGTCCACGATATCGCCACAAACACACGAGCGCTTGCTGATGAGCAGCCTCACTATCGCGACACGCGCGGGGTGCGCGAGCGCCTTCGCGTAGCGCGCGATGCGATTATCGCGGACCGTGAACTCGTCCAACTTGGCTGAACCCATACGTAGTGAATTTCATCGCAATAATACGATAGGTTCGGATACCATTACAGGAACGCGTGCTGTGATCCATGCGACCGAAGGCCGAAGACCAGTAACGAAACCCAGGCTTCAAGCAGGGTTACTGATCAATTCATGCAACATTCATGTGCGCGCCATGATCGCCTCACATGCCCGCAGGTGCTTTGCCTCACCCAAAACACGTCCCTTCAAATGGTACTTTCCACTACCCCCTGTACACCTTCGCGCTCGTTCCTCGCCAAGGCAAAGAACCACCTGACCCACTTGGCACTGGCTGCCGGGCTTCTGGCGTTGAGCGCGTTGGCACAAGGCCAGATCACCTTGAGCCCCCTGAGCACCTATGCCACCGGCAGCTACAATACCTCAGCCGCGGAGGTCGTCGCCTTCGACCCCGTGAGCGACCGCATCTTCTTCGTGAACGCGCAGCTCAACGAGGTGCGCGCGCTGAACGTGAGCAACCCTGCTTCACCCACGCTGGCTTTCAGCATTCCAATGGCCGCCTACGGCGCGGGCGCGAATAGCGTTACCGTGGTAACTGGTGGCATCGCCGTCGCGGTGGAAGCCAACCCGAAGACCGATCCCGGCAAGGTGGTCTTCTTCGATGCCAACGGCACCTTCTTGAGCCAAGTGACCGTTGGTGCCCTGCCCGACCATGTGAGCGTGACGCCCAACGGACAGAAGGTGCTCGTTGCGAACGAGGGTGAGCCGAACACGGCCTACACCATCGATCCCCAAGGCACCATCAGCGTGATCGACATCTCCGGCGGAATTGCGGGCCTGACCGCCGCCAACGTGACCACGATCGATTTCACCGCCTTCACGCCCGCGATGATCCCCGGCGTACGGATCTTCGGCCCCGGCGCGTCCGTGGCCCAGGACATGGAGCCCGAGTACATTGCGGTGAGCGACGACTCGCAGAAGGCTTTCGTGACCTGTCAGGAGAACAATGCCGTGGTGCGCATCGACTTGGCCACCAGCACCATCGAGCAGATCACTTCGCTTGGGCTCAAGGACCACAGCCTGCCAGGCAACGGACTTGACGCGAGCGACAGCCCAACGGGGATCAACATTGCCAACTGGCCGATAAAGGGCCTTTACATGCCCGATGCGGCGGACGCCTTCACCATCGGTGGCCAGACATACGTGGCCTATGCCAACGAGGGTGATGCGCGTGAGTACACTCCGCTCAACGAGCCTCGCCGGATCGGCAACGCCGCCTACGTGCTCGACCCTGCGGTGTTCCCGAACGCGGCCACATTGAAGCTGAACGCGAACCTGGGCCGCTTGAACGCCAGCATCAGCTCGGGCAACCTGGACGCTGATCCCGAGTTCGAGGAGATCCATGTTTTCGGCTCGCGCTCATTCACCATCCGCGATGCGAACGGTGCCATCGTGTGGGACAGCGGCGATCAGCTTGAACAGATCACTTCTGCGGCCTTCCCGACGAACTTCAACTGTACCAACAGCGCGAACGGGACCTTCGACACCCGCAGCGATGACAAGGGCCCTGAGCCGGAGGCGGTCGTCGTAGCCAACGTGTACGGAAGCACCTACGCCTTTGTCGGTCTGGAGCGCATCGGCGGCATCATGGTCTATGACGTGACCGTGCCCAGTGCGCCTGTCTTCATCCAATACCTCAACAACCGCAACTTCGCTGGCAATGCCGCTGCAGGCACCGCGCTCGACCTCGGTCTTGAGGACATCAAGTTCGTGAGCGCTGCCGACAGCCCGGACGGGCAGCCTTTCCTGATCACGGGCAACGAGATCAGCGGCACGGTGAGCCTCTTCCGCATCAACCCGCCGCCTTACAAGCTGCAGATCCTGCACGCCAGCGACTTCGAAGCATCGGTCTCGGCCGTGGACGATGCGCCGCGCTTCGCCGCGATCGTGGACAGCCTCGAGGGCACGTTCGCCAATACCATTAAGCTTTCGAGCGGGGACAATATCCTGCCTTCCCCCTTCATGTTCAGTGGAGAGGATCCTTCCTTGGTGACACCGCTGAGGAACGCCTACATTGCCTACTACGGTGGTCCTTTCGCGAACAATGACCTGCGTGCGGGCATCGGCCGGGTGGACATCAGCATCCTGAACATCTTGGGTATCCAGGCCAGCGCACTTGGCAACCACGAGTTCGATCTGGGCACCAGCGAACTGCGCAACATCATCGGTGGTGTGAACAGCGGCGCTGCCATCCGCTGGTTCGGTGCGCAATTCCCGTACCTCAGCAGCAACCTCAATTTCAGCGGGGATGCGGTATTGAACCCGCTCTTCACCGCCACGCGCGAGCAGCACACCTTCTTCAAGAGCAACCCCTCGATGACCGGAGCGGCCATCGCTGTCACGAAGAAGATCGCGCCGAGCACCATCATCACGGTGAACGGCGAGGAGATCGGCGTGGTTGGAGCCACCACGCAATTGCTCGCAACGATCAGCAGTCCTGGTTCAACCACGGTGATCGGACCGGGCGTGAACGACATGCCCGCGCTCGCCGCGATCCTGCAGCCGGTGATCGACTCGCTCATCATCGCTGAAGGCATCGACAAGATCATCTTGGTCAGCCACCTGCAACAACTCACCAATGAGAAAGCTCTCGCGCTCCTGCTCAATGGCGTTGATGTGATCATCGGTGGCGGCAGTAATACGCTCATGGCCGATGCAACCGACCGCATGCGCACCGGTGATGTCGCGGCCGAGACCTATCCCTTCCTCACCACCGGCCTCGATGGCAAGCCCATCGCGATCGTGAACACCGAAGGCGAGTACAAGTACGTGGGTCGACTGGTCCTGGATTTCAATGCAGCCGGTGACATCGTACCGGCGAGCATCAACCCGGCGGTCAGCGGCGCGTATCCTGCCGACAGCCTCGGCGTGGTGGAGGTGTGGGGCAACTACGCCAGCGCCTTCACGCCCGGCAGCAAAGGTCAAGAAGTACTGAACCTGTGCAACGCTGTTGAAGCTGTGATCATCGCGAAGGACGGGAACCTCTTCGGGAAGACCAGCGTGTTCCTGGAAGGCCGTCGCACCTTCGTGCGTACCGAAGAGACCAACCTGGGCAACATCACGGCCGACGCCAACAAGTGGATGGCCCGCCGCTATGATCCCTCGGTCACCATCAGCATCAAGAACGGCGGCGGCATCCGAAGCGCCATTGGTTATGTGAACGCGGTGGGCGGAAACGTTTCCCTTGAACCGCCGCAGGCCAACCCGATCGCCGGCAAGCAGCTGGGCGACATCAGCCAGCTGGACATCGAGAACTCACTGCGCTTCAACAACCAGCTCAGTGCGCTCACGCTCACTGCCGCCAACCTGCGCACCATCCTGGAGCACGGTGTAGCCGCCAGCGGACCCGGCCAAACGCAGGGCCGTTTCCCGCAGATCAGTGGTGTGCGCTTCAGTTACAACGAAACGCTGCCAGCCAATGCCCGCATCCTCAATGCCGTGATCACCGACAGTGCAGGCGTGACCTTGGATACGCTCGTTCAGAACGGCGCTCTCTACGGCAACCCCACCCGCACCTTCCGCGTGGTGACGCTGAACTTCCTCGCAGGTGGTGGTGATGGTTACCCCTTCAACACGCTCGGTACCGGCCGCGTGGACCTGAACACCTTGCCGGATGCCGGCCCAGGCGTGGCCACTTTCACCAATGCCGGTTCGGAACAAGATGCCTTCGCCGAGTTCATGAAGAGCTTCCACGTCGCATCGCCGTACGCTTTGACAGAGACGCCCGCCTCGGCTGACGAGCGCATCCAAGAACTGAACGACCGCCCGGATTGCATCCTGCCCCCGCGCTTCTATGCGGACAGCGATGGCGACAATTTCGGCGACCCGAACGACTTCGTGACGAGCTGCCCCGGTGGTGCACCCACGGGCTACGTTGCGGACAACACGGATGATTGCCCTGCGGTGTTCGGCGTGATCGGAAGCACATGCGATGATGGCCTAGCCACCACCGGCAACGATGTGATCAACACGAACTGCGTGTGCGCTGGTCAATTGATCGACTGCCTCGGTGTTCCGGGCGGCACAGCTACGATCGGTTCTACTTGCGATGACGGCAACGCGGCCACGGGTAACGATGTGTACGGCGCGAACTGCGTGTGCGCTGGTCAGCTGATCGATTGCTTGGGCGTACCGGGCGGCACAGCTACGATCGGTTCTACTTGCGATGACGGCAACGCGGCCACGGGCAACGATGTGTACGGCGCGAACTGCGTCTGTGCTGGTCAACTCATCGACTGCCTCGGTGTTCCCGGCGGAACGGCAACGATCGGTTCTGCTTGCGATGACAACAACGCGGCGACCGGCAACGATGTCTACGGCGCGAACTGCGTTTGTGCTGGTCAAGCGATCGACTGCCTCGGTATTCCTGGTGGAACGGCAACGATCGGCTCTACCTGCAACGATGGCGATGCCAACACGATCAACGATGTGTACAACGCTACCTGTGTCTGTGTAGGTACGCCTATCGGCGGTTGCACGACGAACGAGGTGACGTTGACGCTGACCACGGATGCCAACGGCAGCCAGACCAGCTACGACATCGTGAACATCGGCACGACCGTGGCAGTGTGCAGCGGTACAGGTTATGCCAGCAACAGCATCATTCCGGTGACCTGCTGCTTGGCCAACGGCTGCTACGAGCTGCGCGTGTTCGACAGTGCAGGTGATGGTATCGTGCCAGGTGGGTACGTGCTCACCGACGCGAGCGGCAAGCGCATCATCGACAATGCTGGTGATGGCTTCTTTACGAACGTGAGCCAGATCGCTCTGAACCTGGGCTTCTGCGTACCGCAAGGCACGGAT
>JANNYL010000646.1:0-7600 GCA_031410075.1 Flavobacteriales bacterium | reverse complement strand
CGTCCACATGAACAGAGCATCGCTCGGCAATGGGCAACGCAGCAACTCATAACGCGGTGGACGCTTTCCTCTCCAACTATGGGGAGGATGTTCATCTACGCGCGTTGAAGTTGCGCGTGCTGCTATTGGCAAAGTTGCCGGGCATCGCGGAACAACTGGACCTGCCGGCCAGAATGATCGGCTACTGTTACGGACAGAAATACGCCGAACTGGTGTGCGTGATCTTCCCCTCCAAAAAGGGGTTGAAGCTCGGTTTCAACGGGGGTAGCAGCCTCCCGGACCCGGACGGATTGCTGGAGGGATCGGGAAAGATCTCCCGCTATGTCACCATCGTTTCCGATCAACAGGTCCGATCACCCGCGCTGAAGAAGTTGCTTGTCAGTGCGCTGCATGCATATCGCGAGCGTGTGCGAGTGAAGAAGCAGACCGCGCGGTAGAGGTGGCCTCACGCTCCTACCCTGAACGTCATCCCGGAGCGATGGCGATCCACACCCCAACCGTCATCCCGGAGGCCGGGCGATCCAAAGGATCGCGGACCCGGCCATCCGGGATCTCCAACGAGCAGTCGTTAGAGATCCCGGATACGCGGGTCCCCATTGCTTCGCAATGCCCACGTTCCGGGATGACGTTCCGGGGTGATGAACGAGAAGAGCCCCAGCTTTCGCCGGGGCTCTTCGCCTTTCGAAATTCCCTCACGCACTACGCTGCGGCCATCGCACGCGCGGGTTCGCTCAACCTGCTTTCGCCTGCGGCGCCGAGGGCGCTGATGGCGAACCAGCAAAAGGTTCCAGGTTGCAGGCAGTTCACATCGCTGAAGAAATCGTGAATTTGTATGCTGCTGGCCTTGCGCGTGTTCCGCGTTAGGGACAGAAGTGGAAAGCCCGGAGCCGTCTTCGGCGAGGACTTGCAACGGATGGCCCGACGGCGAGTCTTCGAGCCGGAACGCCCCCATCAACAAGACAAGTCACGCCTTCGCCACCACTTCCCCTGCATCGCGGAGGTGTGTCTTGCGTGCCTTCCGAATTCGGCACGACACCACCTTATATTCCGGACACATCGCCAAGCTGTCACTTACACTCGACGTGATCAGGTTGAGCATCATCTCCGGGAAGTGGAAGGTGCTGGAGAGGATCCCCGGCCTCACCTCGTCGGTGATCAGGGCCTTAATGTCCACTTTGCCGCGCGCGCTTTCCACGCAGACCATGTCGCCCTCGGCGATGCCGTGCTTGGTGGCGTCGGCGGGGTTGATGAGCAGCACGTCCTCGGTGAGGATGACGCCGTTACCGGTGCGCCGCGTCATGGCGCCGCAGTTGTAGTGTTCCAGCTCGCGGTTGGTGGTGATGATGTAGGGGAACTCCGCCTGGTTGGCCTTCACCTCGGGGCTCATCTCCCACGCGTTGAAGTAGAAGTGGCCGAGGCCGCGCTTGAAGGTCTCGGTATGCAGGATCTTGGTGTCGGTGCCGTCGGCGTTCACGGGCCATTGCTTGCCTTGCTCGCCGAGCTCGTCCCACTTCACGCCCTTGAAGAAGGGTGCGATGCGGCTGATCTCTTGCAGGATCCACTCGGGCTCGTAGGTGCTCTTCGCATTGCCGCTCTTCTTGCCGGTCTTGGCGGCGTAGCGCTCCATGATGTCGCAGATGATCTGGCCATCGGGCTTGGTGCCTTCCACGGGTGGCACGGCGGCGTTCACACGTTGGATGCGGCGTTCGCCGTTGGTGAAGGTGCCGCTCTTCTCCAGGAAGCTGGCGCCGGGCAATACGACGTGCGCGAGCTTGGCGGTCTCCGTCATGAAGAGCTCCTGCACCACGAAGAGGTCGAGCGCGCCGAGGGCCTTGCGCACGTGGTTGGTGTTGGGATCCGTCTGGCCCATGTCCTCGCCGCAGACCCACATCGCTTTCAGGGTGCCGGCGAGCGCGGCATCATACATCTGCGGGATCTTCTTGCCGACGACGTTCGGCACGTGTACGCCATAGACGTCGTCGTAGAGTTTGCTGTACTCGGGCGTGTCCACGGCGAAGTACCCGGCGCCCTGGTGCGGCTGGCAACCCATGTCGGCGGCGCCCTGCACGTTGTTCTGTCCGCGCAGCGGGTTCACGCCCACGCCGCGGCGACCGATGTTGCCGGTCATCATGGCGATGTCGGCGATCTGCATCACGGTGAAGGTGCCCTGGAAATGCTCGGTAACACCCAGGCCGTGGAAGCTCATCGCGGCGGGTGAGCTCGCGTAGGCGATCGCCGCCTTGCGCACCAGCTCGCGGTCCACACCCGTGACCTTCTCCATCTCGGCGATGTCCGTGCCGAGCAGTTCCTTCTTGAAGTCTTCGTAGCCCTCCGTGCGCGTGTCGATGAACTCCTGCTTCACCAGGCCCTCGCTCACGATGTAGTACATGAACATGTTGAGCAGCGCCACGTTGGTGCCGGGGCGCAACTGCAAATGGTACTTCGCATAACGCGCGAGTTCCGTGCGGCGCGGATCGATCACGATCAGGGTCTTCCCCTTCATGATCTGCTGCTTGATCTTGGCGCCCGTCACCGGGTGTGCGTCCGTCGGGTTCGCACCGATGATCATGATCGTGTGCGTGTCCTTCAGGTCGTCGATGCTGTTCGTTGCAGCGCCGGTGCCGAAGGTCTTCTGCATGCCGAGCGCGGTAGGCGAGTGGCACACGCGCGCGCAACTGTCAATGTTGTTGGTGCCCACCTGCACGCGGAAGAATTTCTGCATGAGGTAGTTCTCCTCGTTCGGGCAGCGCGCGCTGCTCACGCCGGCCAGCGCATCGGGGCCGTGCTTCTCGACGATCTCAGCGAAGCGGTCCACGATGAAGTCATAGGCTTCGTCCCAGGTCGCGGGAACGAGCTCACCGTTCTTTCTGATGAGCGGAGTGCGCAGCCGCTCGGGGTGATCATAGAAGTGGAAGGCGTAGCGGCCCTTCAAGCAGGTGTGCCCCTGGTTCGATTCGGCATCGTACGGCGCGGTGATGGCGACGACCTTGTTGTCCTTCACCTTCACTTCCAGGTTGCAGCCCACGCCGCAATAGGTGCACACGCTGCGCACCACCTCATCGGCCTTGGTCTCTTTGCTCTTGAACACGTCGGTGATGGCGCTCGTGGGGCAGGCCTGTGCGCAGGCGCCGCAGCTCACGCAATCGCTGTCCATGAAACTTTCGTTGGTGCCTTTGGCGATGTGGCTGTCGAAGCCGCGGCCCACCATGCTCAGCACGAATTCGCCCTGCACTTCATCGCAGGCCCGCACGCAGCGGTAGCAACTGATGCACGCACTGAGGTCGCTCACCATGTACGGATGGCTGTTGTCCATCGGCGTGTTCTGGTGCGTCTTGCCTTTCGGATAGCGCACGCTGTCGATGTCGAAGCCGATCTGCTGGACGACGTTGTACAGTTCGTTCGCGCCGTGGTCCTCTTTCTTCAGTCGCTCGGTATCGTAGTCGGTGAGCACCAGCTCGATGATGTTCTTCCGCAGCCGCTCCATGCGCGGGCTGTTGATGGTGATGTACATGCCCTTGCCAACAGGCGAGTGGCAGGAGGCCATCACTTTCGCAGGACCATCTTCTTGCAGCGCGACTTCAACCGAACACACGCGACATGATCCGAAGGGCTCCAGGTTCGGTGCATCGCAAAGCGTGGGAACGGGATTGGGTCCGATGTGTCGGCGCATGAAGGCCAGCATCGTTTCGTTCTTGTTGATGGGGTACGCCTTGCCGTCGATGAAGGCGACGTCGACCTCGGTGGCAGCCTGCCCCGGGCGTGACCCGGGGTTGCTCGATGATGGAGCGGACTGCTGGCGAGCGGCGGGTGCTGGGGAGTTGCCGTGCTTGGCGGAGGGCGTGTTCATGCGGGAAGAAGAGTGATGCACGAAGATAGGTGGGGGTTTGGGCGTTCCGGCTCGAGGACTCGCCGTCGGGCTATCCGCTGCAAGTCCTCGCTCGTTCCTCGCTGCGGGCTTTCCGCTTCTATCCCTAACGCGAAATGCCGTTCCTGCGCGAAGCCGCTGCGGTGCAGGTAACGTGTGCAAGTGGTCCATTCGCGTACCCAGAACTAGACCCCATGACTTGGACTACTTCCTGGCCTTGCGGCTTTTGCCCAACACCACCTCGCGGTGCTTCTGCCCCCAGGCGATCACGCTTTGGATCAGGTCCTTGATCGATCCGCCGTGCTTCGAGAGGTGATACTCCACCACTACGGGGTTCGTGCTGATCACCTTGCGTTCCACGATGTTGATCTGCTCCAGGTAGCGAAGTTCCTTCGTGAGCGTGGACGAGGTGATCCGCTTCAGGCCGGCCTTCAGTTCATTGAAGCGCTGCGGGTTGTCGCAGAGCCGGGCGAGGATCGGACCGCGCCAACGTCCACCGATGACGTCGAGCACATCAGCGACGATCAATATTCCCTGTTCCTTGTTCTTCGCTTGCATGCGATCGCTTATCAGAGGTGATCAAGTATCCTGATCACTACCGGTCGTATAATGCTTCCAGGTAGC
This sequence comes from Flavobacteriales bacterium, assembly GCA_031410075.1. Lineage (GTDB taxonomy): Bacteria > Bacteroidota > Bacteroidia > Flavobacteriales_F > PHOS-HE28 > PHOS-HE28. The sequence continues at coordinate 3,111 of JANNYL010000646.1, read as the reverse complement.
GCAAAGATACCTTTGAGCCGGATCGCGCGATCGCCGTTGATCGCTTCACCTGAAGACCAACAACGAACAACAACATGAAAGCGATACGCTACACCGCCTTCGGTGGACATGAAGTTATTGAACTGGCCGAAGTAGAGAAGCCGACCATCATGAATCCCACAGACGTCTTGGTGCGTGTGAAGGCCACCGCTGTGAATCCGCTGGACGTGAAGGTCCGCAGCGGCATGATGCAACGGGTCTATCCCGTCACACCACCGTTCATTCCGGGCCTGGAGGCATCGGGCATCGTGGAAGCCGTGGGCGATGCGGTCACGCTGGTGAAGGCGGGCGATGCGGTGATGGCCTCGACGATGGGCGGCACCTATGCCGAGTTCGCGATCTTCAAGGAGACCGCTGTTTCACCCAAACCCGAAGGGCTCAGCTTCAACGAGGCGGCATCCTTGGTGGTAACGATGGGTACGGCCTGGTCGATCCTGGTGAAGGTGGGTGAAGTGAAAGCCGGACAACGGTTGTTGATCCAAGGGGCTGCGGGCGCAGTGGGCAGCACGCTCGTGCAGATGGCCAAGGCGCTCGGGGTGTACGTGATCGGAACGGCCTCGGGCGAAGGCGTGGCCGCGATCAAGTCGCTCGGCGCCGATGAGGCCATCGACTACAAGAAGCAGGACTTCACAACGCTGGTGAGCGATGTGGACCTGGTTGCCGATCTGGTCGGTGGCGAAGCACAAGCGCGCTCTTTCGCATGCTTGAAGAAGGGCGGGAAACTTGTGAGCATCACCATGCCTCCTTCGCAAGAGCTTGCCCAGCAGCACGGTGTAACAGCCAGCTTCTTGTCGTCCGACCAGTCGCGCAAAAGCTTGGAGCTCGGCCTGCAACTGATCGCCCAAGGCAAGCTGAAACCGGTCATCGCCAAGACCTTCAAGTTGGAACAAGCGGTGCAAGCGCAAGAACTCGTCTCGGCAGGCGATGTGAACGGGAAGGTGGTGTTGGAGGTGGGTTGACCGACTCCCTATCGCCTCACAAAGCGCCCTAGCAGAGTTCCATCGACCCGAACCAGATAACTGCCACTGCTAAGGGATCGGACATCAAGTGTCGTGCGGTTGCCGACAACAGCAGTCCGCATGACCACACGCCCTGTGAGGTCCATCACTTCCAGGAGGGCGTTCGCTCCGGCGTGGTCGAGCGCAATGATCAAGCGGTCTTCTACTGGGTTGGGCCAAAGCATCAGACCAGAGGCCGTTAGGCTTTCCACCTGTAAGGCATCGTTGACCGTCAGGAGCGCCTCGTTGGTGATCACAGGAGGATTGAAGTCGAAGAAGATGTTCGCCGTGTTGGCTACTTGCATACCGTTCAGCAGCACAGGAACGGGAACCATGCTGAAGGTGATGAACCCATGACTGCCTGGCTCGTCACTGGTGCTGTCCGGTAATACGATCGGATCGAAGGTGATGCGCAACGTGCCATCGTGGATGTACCACGTGCATGGATGGCTGCTCGCGATCAGGTTCATGGTGTTCCATTGCAGATCGGTGCTGAGCGTATCGGTGATGATCACGCGGTCGGCTTGGTAAGTTCCTGTGTTCTGGAAACGGATCGTGTAGGTGAGGCGTTCACCCGAAGCCACTTGGGAGGAGGTCATCTCCGGCGGCGATACCGTTTTATCGTTCGGATCATAGGAGCCGAGCACCTGCGCGGTGATGCTGTCCACATTGTTCGTCGGGGTCTGGTCGGTGATCACCGGATCGGCCACCGCGGTATGTGTGACCGGCGTACCCATAAGGACCGCTGGATCCGTGTACAGTGAAATGACGATCTGCTCTTGCTCACCGATGACCAGGTCAACGAGGTTCCAAGTGGCAGTGTTCCCGGTCAACATGTCCGGCGGCGGTGAGCTGCTGTTCCAGTTTTGGTCGGTATCGAAGTTGAACGTCACCGTTCCGCTCATACCGATCGTCCCTTGGTTGCCATATGTCAGTTGCACCGTGTTGTTGAACCCCGGGCGCGCTGGCGTTGCCTCCGTCAGATCCACCACCAGGTCCTGCACATTGGCTTGCAGCACCAACCCGAAGTCGTTCAGGCTGTCCACATCGCTGACGTTCATCAGCACGGCGCTGTGCGATGCTGGCGAGATGCTCGTGACATACGGATTGTTCACATTGGGGGTGATGGTGTACGTACCGGCATCCAAGGCCTGTGCATAGAAGCCATTGTTCATCACGCCGGTGATCGTGTTGCCGGGAGCGATATCCACAGTGGTATAACCGACTCCCGGTTCGCCTGCATCACGCGCGCCGTTGGCGTTCAGGTCGTGGTAACCCGTGCCCGAAACGCTCGGTGAGTAGAACGGGCAGTTGCCCGCATTGTAGAAACCACAGAGCTGGAGGTTGGTGGTGAGTCCCGGTGGGATATTCGGCACGCAATCCACTCCGGAGTTGAACACGGATAGTATGTCGGCGCTAGGAGGCACTGTGGGCAGGCACTCGAGCAATGGCAAATAGCCGATGTAAAAGAGTTGCAACGAATCGGGCAAGGTCGGCAGCGCATTGACGAGCGGAAGTCCGGACAAAAGGATGTAGTATATCGTACTTGGGAATTGTGGAAGGAGCCCCAGACCATCAAGGCTGATCAGTTCCAACTCCTCGAGATCAACCGGAAAAGCTGCCAACGAGGTGACCAAGGGGAGGGTATGCAATTGCAGAAATTCGATATGGTCGGGGAACGGCGGAATGGCTTCAATGAGCGCCAGGTTCGACAGTATCAGCGTATCGTCCTCCGCGAAATGGGGTAAGAGGGGCAGTGCGGCTAATTGTGGCAGGTACTCCATATTGAGCGTGCCGGTAATCGTGTCCGGAAGCACACCAGTAAGGTCCGTCAACGAGGTGAGCCCCCTTAAGCCGACAACGTTCATACTGGATGGCAGGGGTGCCAAGTTCGTCAAAGCGGATGCGTATTGCAGGTCAAGGTATTCAAGCTCCGGCGGCCAGCTTGTGATATTGGTGATGTTGTTCGCACCGTAAAGACTGAGCGATCTCAATGTGCCCGGTAACGGGGGCAGGATGGCCGCCGGATATGAGTTGATGGTCAGTCGGCTGAGGGTCGGGGGCAACGCGTTGA
>JANNYL010000645.1:0-2567 GCA_031410075.1 Flavobacteriales bacterium | reverse complement strand
TTGGATTGGGAAATGAAGCGCGGTATACAGAAGATCCCGATCACATAACCGACGATCATGGCGGCCAGGGTGTAGCTCGTGAACAACTTGGCCTCGTCCAGTGGAATGCCCAATGAACGACCATAGGGGCCTATTCCATCCCCGGCGAGCACTTCAACTCCCACATACAGGAAGATCGCCAACGCGCCCAAAAGCAGATGCGGAAAGGAGAATACGGTTTTCCCATCTGAAGCGGAAAGGGCCTCTTCCTTTTCAACAGCCAGCTCCGGAAGTGGTGAATAGCGGATACCGATCCCAAGGATGATCAACACAACAGCCATTCCGAGGTATGGCATGATCACGCGCGAAGCCAATTCATCCAATCGAGCTTCACGGGCGGCACCGGTCAACGTTTCCAGTTCTTTTTCAATGCCGCTCGCATCACCAAGCAGAATTGCCCCAACAACGAAGGGGGCCAACATGCCCGCGGCTTTATTGCAAATGCCCATGATGCTGATACGAGCTGCAGCGCTCTCTATTGGCCCAACCACCGTGATGTACGGGTTGCTGGCCGTCTGCAACATTGATAGTCCCGAACCGATCGTGAAAAGACCGATCAGAAAAAGGGGATAGGCCCTTTGCTGCGCCGCAGGAACGAACAGCAATGCGCCAGCGGCCATGATGAAGAGCCCCAGCATCATCCCGTTCTTCATCCCTGTTCGCTTCATGATCCACGACATGGGCAACGCTGTAACGAAGTAGGCGATGTAGAACGCGAACGTTACGAAGAAGATCACTACAGGTCCTTTCAGTTCGCACGCCAGCTTCAAGTAGCTCATCAATGGACCGTTGATCCACGTAACGAAACCGAACAAGAAGAACAGCGCTCCGAGGATCAGGATCGCGACGGTGGTGTTGCTGCGTTGCATATGGCCCATACCGGTTAATCGGTGCGGTGAAACTATCCGCGAGGGTTGCAAACCGTTCGCAGAGCCCGATCAGTTATGCGCAGGCGCTTGTGGAGGCTATTGAGCAGGTGGGACAGGGGGCATTGGTTTCCGCTTGCGCGAATTGCGCCACAAGAGCCACAATGCACCTATCATCAGCAACACGACAGGCCAGATGCTCAAGAGACCCACAACCATCAGTTCTACCAGGTTCCAACCATCTCTTAAAGAGGTTCCGATCCTGTTCCAAAGAGATGGCCTGTAGCCTTCGATGCTACGCTCATTCGCTATCATTTCCTTTCGCACCAGAGGTCGTTGGAAGATATCGACGCTCACCGTGCTGTAAGCCACACGGTCGTTCAGGTCCATGTTGTTCAGGATACCCTGGTCCCGTCGTTCATCACTGGCTTGAAGGGCCTCCTCCGCAGCAAGAGTCTCCTTCAGCTTACGACCTTGATCATCGATCGCTGCTGTAACCCTTAGCGAATGGGCTTTTGCCCGGCGCACGGCCATGGCGTTCGCCATCATGCGCAGTCGAATGTCGTCCGCTAGAATATCGCGGTGTTCGAACAGATCCACCCAACGGCCGATCTGCCGCAGCGTACTGTCCAATTCCGTGTTCGGCACGCGTAATGTGATCGTATTGATCAATTCGTATCGCGAGATCTCCAAGATGCTATCCGCACTTACGGAGACCAACTCTTGCCCTCGGGATTCGCTCCGCAATTGCGTCTTGGTTACCCAGCCTTTATGGGCTCCAACGATGTCTTCTATGCCGATCGTGGCTTTCACTACATCCTTTACCCGGAATCGTAGGTCCGCGGTTCGAATGAACTTATGCGTGGTGTCAGAGCCTTGGATCGCGGCACTGCTGCTGATGGCCCGGCCAACGTCTGGTTTGGTCTTTTCCGATCCGGATGAAACAAGAGCCGCACTGCTCATATCGAACTGCGCGGTGACTTGCCTATCGCTAAGGCTATTATCGGAGTTTTCGTTTCTATTGCTTGTTGCATCCAATAGATCGAGCGTTCCTTCTGAATTTGCTGGAGGCTGAGCCTCTTCTTCGTCCGCAATAGGCCTCTGCGTATTCGATTCCTTGAATGCCTGAACAGATTCCTTGTTTGATTGACTACAGGCCAACAGCAGGAAGAGTATCCCAGCTGGGATCATTCGTTTTTTCATTTGGAATAAGGTGGTGATCTGCGCACCCGTACACATTTGTGGGCGCTACGTTCACCAACGTGATCATCAGGCTTACAAGTATTCAGCATGCTCAGCGGTCTTTCCGCACCTTCGCGCCATGGATCCACGACTCGTCGCATTCGACCGCTTGCTCACCATCATGGATGATCTCCGGGAGAAATGCCCGTGGGACAAGAAGCAAACGCTCGAAACCCTGCGTCCGCTTACGATCGAAGAGACCTACGAACTGGGTGACGCGATCCTGAACAACGACCTCAAGGAGATCAAGAACGAACTCGGAGACATCCTGCTCCATATTGTCTTCTACGCCAAGATCGGAGCTGAGAAAAAAGCATTTGACATTACCGATGTCTGCAATTCGATCTGCGAAAAACTGATCCGCCGCCACCCGCACATTTATGGTGACGTAACGGTGAAGGACGATACAGAGGTAAAGGC
>JANNYL010000644.1:0-7691 GCA_031410075.1 Flavobacteriales bacterium | reverse complement strand
AACGGGTTGGGCCACATGCGTGCCGCTCTTTTTCATGGTCTGTTAACAGCCACCGTAGCAGCGCTGGTTTCCATAGTGTACATGAACGTCTATTCTGAAGCGCTTGCTGTTGACTTCAGTGCGGTGGTGAATGTGGTTGGTATTATCGCTGCGTGCTTGATCGGTGGTTTGTTACCGAGTTTGGGCTTTTACTTCTTCTCCGAACGGGTGAGTATTCGCACTGATCTGTGGTTCAACGCGATCTTCACAATACTCACATTCGCTTCATGCGTTCCGGTGTTCGGCCTTCAGTTGCCACTAACGGTCAAGGCGCCAGAGTTATTCATCGGTATGGTGATCCCCATGCACTTCTTCCCTTTGCTGTTCTGGTTGGTTAGCAGGCCGTTGTTCGCGTATCCAGAGGGCTGAGCACTTCTTTTCAAGGTGTTTCTCCTATGTGGTCCTGGTTCAGCCGCACCTTAGCGACATGAACACTTCGCGCCGGATCACTTCATTCCTGTTGCTCGCGTTCGGTTCCACATGGACTATCGCTGGGATCGGCGCGTTCATGGGTGTGCGCGCCACTGCTGGGCTTCCGTACATGGCGTTGGCCGGTGCGTGTATGCTTATGCCCGCTCTATCGGCGATCGTTCAACAACGGTTGATCGATCGTGCACCTTGGGCTGGCTTGGGGTTGATCGTTCGAGGCGTGAATTGGAAGTTGATGGCAGCAACGGCATTGGTCGGTGTGGCGATCGTGCCCGTGATATTCCTGGTGATGTTCGTTCTCGGCGATGGTTTTGGTATCGATGCGTTCAGTCATGCCCGCGTTACCACCGAGCAGATGGTGAGCGGTCTTCAAAGCCTGATGGAGCAAGCTGGGCAAAGTGGAAAGTCGAGCAGTCTCACGGATCTGATCGCTCGTGTTCCTGGGTGGTTGTTTCTTGTAATTGGTCTGTTGGCGGCAGTGCTCGCGGCATGCACGGTGAACCTTCCGTTCATGTTAGGCGAAGAACTCGGATGGCGCGGGTACCTCTACCAAGCCACCGCTGAATGGCCGTCGCTGAAGCGTGTGCTTTTCACGGGCATGGTCTGGGGTCTTTGGCATGCACCGCTGATCCTTATGGGTCACAACTATCCGAACTATCCGATCGCTGGTATTGGGTTGATGGTGGTATTCTGCACGCTACTGGCCTTTCTCTTCGACTGGTCGAGAACACGAACCCATGCTGTTTGGGGACCTTGTATTCTGCACGGCATCATCAACGGCAGTGCTGGTTTGTTCGCGGTGTTCGCATGGGGCGGGCATCCGCTGGTGGCATCACCGGTTGGTGTTGCCGGGTTCGTGGGGTTGGCCGTGTTGGTGCTGGTAGTGATCGTCGTAGACGGAACGTATAGAAGGCAGTTCGTACGAACCCCTCTTGGGTCTTATTCGGCCTAATGGGTTCTTTTGCTCAGGCTGGTGGCATACTCCTAATGGTCAAAGTTTCGGTTGATCAACCTGGGTGGATCAGCGTTCCGTGGCCATAGGTCAACAACCGATATTCTTGTACCCTGTCCATGGAGATCAACACCACCGCTCGTGTGCGCGGACACAAGGCGCTCGTTGATCTTCTTCAGCAGGCGTATTCCGCGGAAAAGGCGGCTGCCTTCGCCTATCAGGGACACGCTGGTTCCATCAAGGACCCTCTAGACAAGTCAGCAATCCACCAGATCGAGGTGGACGAATGGGGCCATCGCCATGAGGTGCTTGCCATCATGCAGCAGTACGGCATACCGGTATCGAAGTATTACGAAGTGCGATTCTATATCATCGGCAAGATCATCTCTGGTTCCTGCTATGTGATCGGCTGGTTCATGCCGTTCTACTTCGCTGGTCGTTTGGAGAGCGGCAACGTCTGCGAGTACTTCCGCCTGATGCACTATTTCCACGCGTTGGGGATAACAGAACATGATCAGGTGCTCTATGACATGGGCATCCGTGAGAAAGAGCATGAGGTGTATTTCCTCAACCGCATCAAGAACAAGAAACTGCTATCGGTCTTCGAGAAGGTCTTCGCCTGGGGTTCGAAGAAGAGCATGAACGATGTGGACCTGGAAGCGAAGTACACGGTGGAGAGGTCGGAGGCGTATTGTAGGAAGTAGTGCGAAAGGCACACAGCATCAGCTTGCTGTCGATCGGTCTCGTTCCGCGTGGAAGACGTGCGACTGCGAGGGCGACGCTATCCTTCCAAGGATTCAATACGCGCAAGCAGATCCGCTGTGGATATGACCAACTTCGGGTGCGACACGAGCAGCCCTTTAGTGAGTGCCTTATCACCGGTCCAAAGTTTTGCTTTCAGGTTCTTGGCCAAGGCAACGAACGGCACATCCTTCAAATCGTTCGATGCCATGAGCTCTTCCGTTCTGAGCACAAGTGCAGAGGACAGCGCCCGTTCATCCATGAAGGTGATGTTCGCGCAGACTTTAGCAGTCACTTCGACAAGTTCGCTTTCCGACAGCTTGGCGAGCTTGCGCAGTTTAGCTTGATGCTTCAGTAGTTCGGTCCGCAGGAATCCGCAACTGTAGAACTTGAAGTGGCGCTTCCCACTGATCAATACCAGCGCGATGCGGCTATTGGAATTGAGCACCGCACTGAAAACGATGTTGGTGTCGACAACGACCTTCACTTCAACAACCGCTTGCGGTTCTTCGCGTACCACTTGCGGTTAACGTCCGCCGCGAACGCATCAACCACTTTCTGAGGCACCTTGTATCCGTTAGTGAGTTCCTTGTACCGCGCGTAGTCCAGGAACTCCTGCAGATCCTCCGTGTCCACTGAGGCAGGCAGCCGGATGATGATCTCTTTCGAGGTGCGTTCGATGTACATGGATGCTAAGGTAGCGCACTTTGCGAAGGAAGCATGTCGGCTAAAGGCCGATGAGCATGAGGCACTCTGGAAATGCCCGGGCGCCGGATGAAGAGTAGATATTGTTCTCGCCCGGCTTGCACGTGCGTTGGCCTGTGCGCGCAGAGTGAGCTTGTGTAATAGGGCTTTTGTTCCGCAGATTTCGGTCGCGACGGGCCAAAGGCCCTATGCCATCGGGTCACTCGGCACAGCCGAGCGACAACTTGGATGGCCGCCTGAGGGGGCCAAGAGCTCCCAGTATCCCTCTGTTCTCGCTCGGCTCACCTGTGCGACGGGTTTGCGCGAGGTTCCGGCCTGCGAGTCGGAAGTGAGCCTGTTCTTAGGGCCTGTGGCCACAGTTTTCATCTTAACTACAATGGGGGAGAGCACGGATCACAGATCCGCGCCAGCGGGGGGGGGCACGATCAATGATCGTCACCCGTATTGGACCTCGACCAAGATCTGATGCGTACCTCCATACAGTTCACGATCGATGATCGTCACCCGTATTGGGGCTCGACCATGATCTACTGTGAGCCTCCCCACGGGTCACGATCATTGATCGTCACCCATAGTGGACCCCGACCAAGATCTGATGCAGGCCTCCGTACGGGTCACGATCGATGATCGCCACCCGTATTGGGGTTCGACCACGATCTGATGTGGACCTCGGTGCGGGTCACGATCGATGATCGTTACCCGCACTGGACCCTGACCATACCCGCACTGGACCCCGACCATGCCCGTCATGGACCCCAACCACGGCATGATGTGTACCTCTATACGGGTGACGATCAGCGATCGGCACCCGCAAGTTCCCGCCCAATGGGGCTGAAGGTGAGGGGACTTCGGCACCACGCGACGATAGGTAGCACCGCATGCACCTTCGATCATAGGCGAACCGCCATGGTGTTTATCCCGTTCAAGGGCCCCATAACGACAATGACCATGCGCTACCACGACATCACCCTGCGCGTTACGCGCCTCCCTATGCCAGCACTCTTGGCATTGGGCACCAACGCATACGCCAAAATGCACGGCAACCTCGCCTTTCCCGAGCCTCCCGTAAGCATGGAGCAGATGGACATTATGATTAACCGCTTCACAGGGCTCATTTCACTGGCCACCAGAGGTAGCAAGCTGGCGCTCTTCCAGCGGAACGCCTTCGCCCGTGAATTCGCCGATATGCTTGTGCGCCAGGCTTACTATGTGCGTACGTGCGCTGAAGGCAGGGCAGATGTGCTGGCCTCCTCGGGTTTCCCCTTGCGCAAAGTGCCCGAGCCCATGGGTGTGCCCGCCGCCACTACGAACATTCAAGCGCGCATGGGCCGGGGGGAAGGTGAGATCAAGGTGCGCTGGTCGCCCGTAAAGGGTGCCTTTGCGTACACCGTATTTACCAAGCCTTGTGGCTCAGCGGGCGAGTGGATCGACCTCGGCCCTACCACGCGCGCTTCCTTCAAGCTGATCGGGCAGGCCTCGGGTACCAAGCATGCCTTCATGGTGCAGGCCATGGGCACAGCGGGTAATGGCCTGATGAGCGCCATGGCCATTGGTATGGCCGCCTGAGGGGGCCAAGAGCTCCCGGTATCACGCTGTTCTCGCTCGGTTGCCCTGTGCGATGGGTTTGCGTGAGGTTCCGGCCTGCGAACCGGAAGTGAGCCGGTCCTGAGGGCCTGTGGCAATAGTTTTCATCTCAACTACAATGGGGGTGAGCACGGATCACAGATACGCGCCAGCTGGGGGGGGGGACCCTTACTTTCGGCACTCGCAATAATCCTCGGAACCCATGAGACGAGTATTGATTACTACCATTTCATGGTGCATGATTCTGTGGACGTTCGCACAGGGCACTGTTCTGGTAAAGGATATCTGGCCGGGATTTACCGGGAGTATTCCGGTGTTCATTGGCGAGGTGAACGACAAAGTGATCTTTCATGCGCAGGACGGCCTTCACGGAGCGGAGCCGTGGGTGACCGATGGCACGGAGGCCGGCACATTCATGCTGCAGGACATCTTGGAAGGGCCGTATGATTCTTCGTTCCCGAGACCGGGTATCAACTACAATGGCTACCTCTATTTCTTCGCCGGATCGGAATCCGAGTATACCCATGATCTTTGGCGAACGGATGGAACCGTTGCTGGAACGGAGAGCTTCCTGAACGTGCTGCCGGGCGATGGCGATATCGGGATCTACGGAAGGTCTGAGACCTTCAAACTCTTCGGTGGGTATCTGTATTTCCTGGATGCCCACCCAACCGAATTGAACATGGTCGCACTCTGGCGCACCGATGGAACAATCCAGGGTACGGAGATGGTCTATGGGGCGCTCAACATCGGCCGGTACTTCCGGACTTCATTGGGCGTGTTCGGTGACCACCTCTATTTCCCCGTGCAATTGGACTCTGGGGGGGGGGAGCAGGCCCTGTACCGCATTGACTTGGACGGCAATGCGCAGGAGGTCTTCGTGCTGAGCAGCTTCGGGTCCTTGATCGGATATCCCACCGCGGCTGCGAACGGCCTCTACTTCTTTGGGGAGGACCAGACCAACGGCCGCGAACTGTACTGGACCGATGGCACTACGACCGGAACGCATATGAACAGTTCGTTCCCAGGTACAGGGGTAACAGGCTACAGCAACAACTATGACCACAGTTGGTGCCATCTGGACGGTGATACCTTATTGTTCAAGGCCGACGGTGGTGCTGAGGGGCCGGAACTCTGGCGCAGCGATGGTACCCAGGCTGGCACGCATCTGCTGAAGGATCTGCTCCCGGGGCAATTCGGCGCTACCCCCATGAGTTTTTTCGAAATGGGCGATGAGGTCTTCTTCACCGGGTTTACCATGGCAGGAGGGGATTCCTCAGCTATCTGGGTTACGGACGGTACGGAAGCAGGCACAACGCAGCTCTTCACGCTTAGTAGTCCGGAGCTTTACGGTGTGAACGACGGCATGCTTTATCTCGCGGGAAATTTCCCGCGCGAACTATACTTTTCCCAAGGTGGCGTGAATGATACCGTCCTGGCCACCAGCCCGGATGTTTCCGCCGCGTGCTGTGGTCTTGTCGGCCAGGTTCTCCCTGCGCTGGGGGGCTACTTCATCAGTGCCTATGTGGATGGCGTGGGCGAGGAGTTGTTCTTTTACGGCAACGATGTGGGTATTCCTGTGCGTTCGGATGAACCTGCTCGTGGTGTGCGACCCGTGCCAGTGGTCGATCATCTCTTCGTGGATGTCGATCCTTCAACACCCGCGCGGGTGCGCATTTGCACTAGCGTGGGTGAGGAGGTAATAGCCTCTGCGCTCCTTACGCCTGACAAAGGTGTGGACGTAATAACACTGCCGCCAGGTCTCTACATCATCACCGTAGTGCAAGAAGGGACGACTTGGAGCCAGCGCTTCATAAAGTTGTAGACTATTGCGGTGGGTCCCGCACGCCGCGTTGCGCGCTCGTGTGAACAGGCTATCCAGCCAACCACCGCGCAGGACACGAAGTATGTGCCGACCTCCATGTTCGCTTTCATCAACTCGGACATGGTGCTAAACGAATCGGAGAAGGCGGGCCGTAGGCCCTAACTCTGCAATGTCCCTTCCGGATCGCAGGCCGGAACCCCGCGCAAGGCCAACTCGCAAGCCGAGCCGAGCGACAACAATCGGGGCTGGCCGTGGACATCCTAGCGAGAACTGGGCTCACATCATGAGTTTCGCGAACATGTTCGCAAGCACCCCGAACAACGGCAAGAGCACCCACCACATCCGCTTCTTGATCCGTTCGTCGACATGCGGACTGCGTCTTGTCCCGATCAAGCTCCAGATCAAGACGCTGGAAACGATCAGGCCACAGAGCCCCACCAGCCATTTATTGTCCGATGCCATGACCACTCCCATGCAGGCGATAAGCCCGATCGAGCCGACCACGATGAGCAGCAGTGCGTAGTTCTTCTTGGAGGCCAACTCGATCGGGCCGAGCGCCTCAAGCACCGCGTCCAACTCGGCTTGCCGCTCCATACCGCTGTGGACCGGAATGACAGCGGTGCCTTGTCCGAAGATGGCGTAAGAACCGTTGCGGCCGCGCTTGATGAGGCGAACAGCGGACCGTTCGATGATGATCGGTACGTGGTGCGCTTGCTCACGGGTGATCCGCTCGTCGTCTATCCGCAGCCGATAGCCGCGCAATAGGTCCATTTGGCGCTTGTATCTCCGGTATCCGCCGAAGAGAAGGATCGCCAGGAACAAGGCGTGGATGGGCCATCCGCTCGTGGTCTGATCGGAGGCACGACCCTGTACCATTTGAAGCCCGAACACCAGCGCCGCTATCAGGCCGAGCATGAAGGCCAGGTACGGCACCATGCGCTTGCTGAAGTAACGCAGCCCTTCAGGGCCGACCGCGAATTCATGCGCGTTCATCGTCGTCGATCAATGGCTTTACCGGGAGCGTCCAAAATAGCGCGTTCTTACGCCCTTGTCGCAACTCTGCACTTGTCCCGATAGATCTCCGAAGAGAACTGAGTGAAACCTCAGCAACTCAGTGCCTCAAAAGGACCACCAGCCATTGGCCGACTTTCACCCCACTGCGATCAAATCCCACTACGGTCATTGGACCGGTGCTATTGATCTGGACCCGATGATCCATGCACTGTCCTTCGAAAAGAAGGCGCCCGTCAGCTGCGATCGCCGTTACACGCTGGACTCGGTCGTCCAATATCAATTCACCAGGTGACGGATTCGGATATGGTGACTTTGCAGCGCTGAGGGTTGTCGATGGAACGTTCGTGATAATCTCGCAATACGGATCGCCGAAAACGACTATGCTGTTCTCCCGCACGCAAT
>JANNYL010000643.1:0-1087 GCA_031410075.1 Flavobacteriales bacterium | reverse complement strand
GCGTGATCCCGGGCAACATCAACGATCTCGATCGCTTATTGAACGCTGGCGTCTTCGGAATCAAGGCCTTCCTCACGCATTCGGGCATCGATGAGTTCCCGAACGTCACCGAAACCGATCTGCGCAAGGCGCTACCGATCCTGAAGAGACACGATGCCAAGCTTCTAGTGCATTGCGAATTGGTTGCTGGTTCTTCGTTGTTGGTTGATGGGCTGCCCACTACCCAGCCGAACAACCAACAACCATCAACTAACAACCGGAGCTACTCGAACTACCTCGCCTCCCGCCCCGCGAAATGGGAAACCGACGCCATCGCCCTCATGATCCGTCTCAGCGAGGAGTTCGATGTCCACGTCCACATCGTACACGTTTCCTCCGCGGAAGCATTGCCGCTGATCCGCGATGCGAAGAAGCGTGGCCTGCGCATCACCGCCGAGACCTGTCCGCAATACCTCATGTTCTGCGCGGAGGAGATCCCCGATGGAGCCACGGAGTACAAGTGTGCGCCGCCGATCCGCGAACGGGCGAACAACGACCTGCTTTGGGAAGCCCTGAAGGATGGCACGCTCGACTTCGTGGCCTCGGACCATAGTCCCGCGCCGCCGGATATCAAGGAGCAGCAGAGCGGCGATTTCATGAAGGCTTGGGGCGGCATTGCGGGCCTACAGTTCGGGCTTTCCGCGTTCTGGACGGGTGCGAAAGAGCGCGGCTTCTCGTTGGAGGATGTCGCGCGGCTGTTGTGTGAACACCCGGCGCAGTTCCTTGGACTGAAGGAGAAGGGACGAATCAAAGCGGGCTGCGATGCCGATCTGGTGATTTGGGACCCGGTGGCGAGCTTTGTGGTGAAGGAGGAAGACATCCAGCACCGGCACAAGCTCACGCCATACCTCGGAAGGATGCTATTTGGGAAAGTTGACCGAGCATTTATCGGCGGTGTGGTCGATGGTCTTCAGGTGCCCTTGCTATGGAAGGACTAAGCGTGGCCCTCCCAGACCTTCGATCAGCGACGAGCCGCGTCCTGAAGTTCGCGGCGACTTACGCCGATGACAAGGGATTTGATATGCGTACTTCGGTTAGTGAAGAACTG
>JANNYL010000642.1:0-1337 GCA_031410075.1 Flavobacteriales bacterium | reverse complement strand
GTATCCAATACCAATTCCGGCATACGGTATACCCAAACTATCAACGTTGTCCTGGCAGTTCGCGCTCAACGGATTGTCCAGCAGATCATAGTCCTGGAAAGGGCCTTCAAAGAAATCGATACCGATCGCCGGTGGTTGCGGGCCATATGCCGGGTCGCTGCAACCATCATCAACATCATCCCAATTGTAAACAAAACCCAATCCTCGTTGCACATCGCAACCTGCAAAGTCGTCCTGATTACAACCCAGATCAGGATCCGCGAATTGTCCGAAGTACGTGTTGTTCAGCGTTTGGGTCCCCCGGTTGATCACCACATAGTTATAGAAGGTCATGTTGTTGACCTCGTTGTTCGTGCTGAAGGAAAATGCCTGCGCCTTTACCTCCAAGCCGATCGGCTGGCCACCTGTTTCTGTGTGCTGGTTGCCCTTATCGTTGAATACCCACCATTTGTTCATATCACCGAACAACGGGATCGGATCTTCCCTGAACTTGGTTTTGCAGTTGACTTTTTGTTCGAGATCGTAACCGGGATAATCCCCAATGCTTGGGTCATAGTCCCCGTCACCGTTCACATCTGTGAATGGAGCCAAATACGTGTCGTAACCCTCTTCGGTATTAATAGCAGGCCAATCAAAATACGAACTTGGTATGATATAATTCTCCAAGCCTTCCGTTGCCAGGTCGCAATCGGGGTTGGCAAGACACCGGAAGTAGGCATCGTGTGTTTCAGCATCCAACGCCAGAGTTGGATAGATCTTGTCATAAAGCAAACACACATCATCTGTAACAGATGCGTCTCCATCTGTTGTGAGCGGGCCAGGCCAGAAATCGTTTCCCGTACGGTAATCTATAGCCGCCAATTTCAGCTGATTGTCGGGCGATAAACCACCCATCCAGAGCCCTCCAGAGAAAAGTGGGCGAGCCCCGGTTCGATCCGCTGTTTTTGGAACTTCATACGCAGCGCGGCCAACCCCGGACTGGTCATACCACAACAAGCCGCTGTTGGTAATGTATGCACGGACATTGTTCAGATCCAATTCCGTGTTCTTGGTAGCTGGAACACACCCGGCCGCACGCACCGAACCACCACTAGGCGGGGGAGGCACATGGCTTTGGTCGTCGGAATTGCGGGCAGTAGACCGGGCACCAATGCCAATGACCAGAAAGGCCAAGGTGGCGGTGCGTAAGTGTTGCATGCGGATCATCGCGTTCATGATGAGGATCAGAAATCGAAACGAGCACCCAACCGAATGGTACGTGGGGCGCCGAGGTTGAATGGATTGTCCACTTTCAAAGAATACAACTCCTTGAAGCTTTGGGGGTCGTTCTGGTTTTT
>JANNYL010000641.1:0-1695 GCA_031410075.1 Flavobacteriales bacterium | reverse complement strand
CGCATTGTCGCCGACTTGGATCGGATGCGGGCAAACATCAATGCCGAGGAATGTCACCGGATTACCAAAGAATTGAGTTCCTTGGTTGATCGGAGAATTGCACGCACTGCATCCTGAATCGCAATTCAGCACGTTCGCGCACGGAGTGTTCAACCAGGCAAAGTCGATATTCTGCGCAGCCACGAACAGTGGTGCAAGACTGACGAACCAAGTGAGGAATGACTTCATGTTGCCGAATAGAGGTGGCGCTTCAACGCTGTTCAGCCTCAAAGTGTTCGCCTTGTGCGGATCACTTCGCCAAAGGACCTTGTGCTCGGCTTCGATCGACCCGCACACATTGTAGCTAAGTGAGGTTGGTTCATGCCTTAGCTTGGGCCTTTCAAATTCAACCGATGCGCTTACGCCTTATCGCCCAATTCGCTTTTCTTGCTCTGCCTTTCGCGCTGGCTGCACAGCCATTCAAATTCGGCTGTCACTATTTCCGCAACGGAGGTGAACACATTCACCAACCGCATGCCCTAACTCCCGAGGAGCGCGAAGGCATTGCTGATGTGATCGCACGTAGCGACACCTTCGATATCCAGCATTACGATATCGCCATCGACGTAACCGATTATATCGGGCGTTCGATCAAGGCCGCCACCACTGTCGAGTACACACCACTGATCTTGGAAAACACTATCCGCTTCGACCTGATCGATACCCTGATCGTGGACTCCGTTATCGCTTATGGTTCCCTGTTGCCCTTCAGCCATGCCGATGACATTCTGTCCGTGGAACTTCCCGAAGCCTTGCCGGGTGTGTCGTACGCGTTGACCGTTCATTACCACGGTAAGCCTCAGCGCGATCCGGAATGGGGAGGTTTCTATTTCCAAAGCAACTACATCTACAACCTCGGCATTGGCTTGAGCACCATTCCGCCCAACTTCGGAAAAGTTTGGTATCCCTGCTTCGACAGTTTTGTTGAGCGCGCGAGCTACACCTATCACGTTAAAAGCGTTGGAACCTTTCGCGCGCACTGCCAAGGTGATTTCTTGGGCGAAGTGCAACTCGGTGGCGATACGGTGATCCGTTCGTACGCGTTGGACCAGTCGATCACAACACACGTTTCGGCCATTGCGGTCGCTGATTTTCGCGACAGCACGGTGATCCATAACGGCGCATATGGAGACATCCCTGTAACGCTAACGGGCAAACCTTCGCAGATCAATACCATGGTGGACAAATTCGCCAGCATTGGTGATGCGATCGATGCCTACGAGTTCTGGTACGGCCCATACCCGTACGATCGCGTGGGCTATGTGATGGCCACGGATGGCGCGTTGGAGATCCCTGAGAACATTGCCTATCCGGACTTCATGAATACCCAAAGTCTGATTGCCAACCGGGGTCTCTTCGGCCACGAACTGGGACATCATTGGTGGGGCGATAACGTAACGCCGCGCACACATAACGACATGTGGTTCAAGGAAGGTCCTGCGGAATACAGCGGACACTTGTTGGAAGAGTGGGCCTTCGGCGAAGAAGCGTTCGAGGATGCGGTGAAGGACAACATGCTTTACGTGCTTGAAGAGGCCCACCTGCAGGATGGTGGATTCCAAGCCCTCTCTCCAATGCCCGATGAGTACATCTACGGATTGCACACCTACTACAAAGGAGCTGCTGTGATCCACAATCTGCGCGGTTACTTGGGCG
>JANNYL010000640.1:0-2919 GCA_031410075.1 Flavobacteriales bacterium | reverse complement strand
TATGGCACGGCCGGTTCCTATACGATCACATTGACCGCCACGGACACGCTCTGCGGAGGCAGCGAGCAAGTGAGCGTGCAGGTCCAAGTAGGAATGGGACTCGAAGTGGATCTCGGTCCGGATGCTCTGCTCTGCCCGGGTGATGAGCTTACCCTCAATATCGGCCTTGTGGGTACCACCCAGATCTGGAATACGGGAGCCACCACGCCGACCATCACCGCAGGAACCGGTGTGTGGTGGGTGGAAGTGCAACAGAGCGGATGCACCGGTTCGGACACGATCACAGTCGGGGAATCTCAGTTACCATTGATCGCGGACCTTGCTCCGCTGTGTCCCGGCGAGAGCATTGTGATCAACCTGCCACCCGGTTCCTATGACATTGTTTGGTCCGATGGATCCACCGCGAACGGGAGACCCTTGAGCGAACCGGGGATATATTCTTTCACTGCGACCACGGCCGAGGGTTGTTCCTACTCGGATGAAGTGACAATTACAGTCAATGATGCGTATGGCCTGGCCTACCTGCCCAATGCCTTTACCCCGAACGGTGATGGCATCAACGATATGTTCTCTTTGGTAGGCCTGGTGGATAAGGCCGAACTCCGCGTGTTCGATCGCTGGGGCGAAGAGGTGTTCGCGAGTGATGTGCCCATCTGGGATGGAACCGTGAACGGTGATCTTGTGCAGAACGATGTGTACGTGTACCATATCCGGTATCATGCGGAGTGTTCGGCTGTCGGGTATGTTACAATGACCGGGCATGTGATGGTCTTGCGGTAGGATCGAACTCCACCTGCGTCATGCGGTCTATCTTCGAGCCATGGCAGAGAAGAACATCTCCTGGCCCCTCGCCCCATCCCCCGAAAGCATGGACCACCAGAAGCAAGCGGATCACTCGATTTAAGGATCCTTCTTACCCCTGACCTGTTCGGCCGCTGGCTTGTTGTAGATCGAGTACGGCTGCACCGATCGGGAGATCAGGTAGCTGATGGACGACACCAGCATCAGCGGAACGAAGAGCGCGTAACCGCCCGTGATCTCGGCGATCAGGAAGATGGCCGTGAGCGGAACATGGATCGTGCCGCTGAGCACAGCGGCCATGCCAACCACCGTGAAGTTGACCTCATTCAGTTGCGCGATCCCGGCAAGGTTGATCCCATGCGCGAACGCGAAGCCGCACATCCCACCGATGAACAGCGAGGGACCGAACATGCCGCCATTGCCGCCCGCACCCAAGGTGAGCGAGGTGGCCACCACCTTCAGCAGCATGAGGCCGAAGACCAACGCTTCGAGGTTCCAGTCACCGAGCTGCAAGGAGAGCGGTGCGTAACTGGAAAGCAGGTGCGCTTCGCCATGCAGCAACTTCTCCACGCTGTCATACCCTTCACCGAGCAGCGGAGGGAAGAACAGGATCAAACCACCGAGCATGGTTCCGCCGAGAATGGCCTTCAACCACGGGTTCCGCATCTTATCGAACCGTGAGCCGATGCCGTGGTACATGCGCACCGAATACACCGCGATCAGCGCCGCGAAGACCGCGAGGCCGAAGTAGTAGGGCAGTGCCGCACTGTTCCACGAATCCGTGACCAGCACGAACGGTTGACCCTTGTAGATGAGCGACGAGACGAACGCGGACGATGCGGATGCGATGAGCACAGGCACCGCGAGCGGAATGGCGATGTTCAGCAGGATCGCCTCCAGCGCGAAGATGGCACCCGCGATGGGCGCATTGAAGATCGCGGAGATCCCCGCGGCGGCACCACAAGCCAGCAGCAATTGGCGCGTGGGTTCATCGAACCTCAACCACCGCGCGACATTGCTGCCCCATGCCGCGCCGGTGGAAGCGATCGGTGCTTCCAATCCCGCGGATCCTCCCGCCCCCATCGTAACGATACTGGTGATCACCTGCGAGTAGGTCTTGTGTACATCGATCACGCCCTTGTTCTCTCGTACATCCTTCAGCACGGCGGGAAGCCCACGCCCCAGGTTGCCCTTGAGCCACCCTTGGGTGAACAGCACGGAAAGCAGGATGCCCGCTGTGGGAATGGCCAGAACCAGGATGGAGCGGTTGGAGCCAAAGAGCCGGTCGTGCAGCAAGCGCGTCATTTCGCTCACTCCCGCCTTCAAGGCGACAGCACCGAAAGCGCCGAAGATCCCGATCGCGATGCTCGCGAGGATCAACGATGTGTTCTCGCCGAAATAGTGTCGGCGCCAGTAGCGGATCCTCATGCGTTCATCAACCAGTATGTACCAAGGCCCCCCGCATACCCGATCAATGCAGGTACGAACATGCGGCGCACGTACCACATGAACTCGATGCCCAACACGCCCATCACCGCCACGCCCGCAGCCGAACCGATGATGAGCATGCTGCCACCGGTGCCTGCGCACAAGGCGAGCAGTTCCCAGAAGGCGTGATCCGGCGGATAAGTGCTCAAGGGGTACATGCCCTGCGCAGCCGCTACCAGCGGCACATTGTCAACAATGGCCGATAGCACACCAAGTATCGTTGTGGTCGCATACACGTTCGGCAATTGCTCGCTCAGCCAGCCGCTCAGCAACGTCAGGTGCCCTGCCGTCTGCAAACCCGCCACCGCGATCAATATGCCCAGGAAGAACAGGATGCTGCTGTGGTCGATGCGCCGGAGTATCGCAGCCACCTGGTACTGTCCCGTATCCTCCATGCTGCGTGTATGCACATACTCCGTGTACATCCACAGGATCGCCAGCCCGAACATGATGCCCATGAACGGTGGCAGGTGCGTGTAGGCCTTGAACACGGGTAAGCCAAGCAAGGTCACCACCCCCATCGCGAACACCGTGTACTGCTGCCGCTTCGGTACCACGCGCTCTTCGCTCTCACCGTTCGCCTCGGGTCGGTCAACGGTGCCGCGCATGGAATAGCTCAACCACGCCAGC
>JANNYL010000639.1:0-1015 GCA_031410075.1 Flavobacteriales bacterium | reverse complement strand
GCCATTCGCTGCAAGTCCTCGCCTAAAAAGGCGCCGGGCTTTCCGCTGCTGTCCCTAACGCGGGCAGCCTAAACGAAATTCGGCACTAGTCTTGAACAAGGTCATTGAACTCAATCAAGATGACGCTCATCAGGCGAACCGGATACTTACCTATCCGAAAAAGCAGCTTGTTGCACCTCCATTGCTCTTGTGTAAGGACCTGTCTCTGATCATACCGGTACTGAACAATCCCAAGGGGATCGACCGATTCCTAGGGGAACTCCGACGAACGCATACTGACGACGACCTGCCCACGGAGATCTTGGTCGTGGACAACGGTTCTGACCTTCCACTCGAGTTGAATGCTCATGACCTGCCGGTTCGGCTGCTTTATTGCGCCCAACGCGGCCCCGCGAATGCGAGGAACCATGGGGCTGCGATGGCCACGAGCGATTGGTTGGCTTTCTCGGACAGTGATTGTGTGCCGACCACAAGTATGTTCCAAGGCTACTTGAAGACAACGCCGGGTAGTGTGGGGTACGCAGGCATGGTTCAAGCCTTGGACGACGATCCCGTCTCGAGATACTATGTTGACCAGGAGATTCTTATTCCGCCTGAAGTTTCAGGCGGCGAAGACCATGGTCGTCCCGATTACCTCGTAACGGCGAATTGTATCGTATGGAAGCCGGCATTCACTGAGGTGGGTGGTTTTGATGGATCAATAGCCTTAGCCGCAGGTGAAGATGTAGCCTTAGGTTTTAAACTCCGAGAGATTGGCCAGCTCGACTACGCCAAGGCGTCGGTCTGTCGCCATGAATTCACTTCCCAACTACCAGACTTCGCTGGACGATTTATCCGATATGGACAGGGCAATAGGCTGGTCGCGCAGCGATTCGGACTTGACCTTGAACCAAGACCGTTCGACCCCGTTGTGCCAGGGTACTTCAACGAGGTGCTGGCGCAGATCCAATTCGAGGCTATGCGTATAGGGTATCATCGACAGGAAGCAACGCGCTTCTAGCCTTCTACTCACGCG
>JANNYL010000638.1:0-1266 GCA_031410075.1 Flavobacteriales bacterium | reverse complement strand
GCATAAATGCTCGGCACATCACCGGCACGCCGTGGACCCATGCGTGATCTTACGGGTGCTCCAGTAACTCGCACGAAGGTGTCGACCACTTCTTTTACGCTAGATGCACGTCCGGTGCCAAGGTTGAATACTTCGCACCGTTCGCTGGACGCGATATTCAGAAAGTTCAATGCTTGAACGTGCGCTTTGGCCAGATCGACCACGTGCAGATAATCCCGCTGGCAGGTGCCATCAGGTGTCTCATAATCGCTGCCGTAGATCGTCAACTCGTTTCGAAGTCCTGCGGCGGTCTGCATCACATACGGAACCAAGTTGTTCGGAATACCCAAGGGAAGCTCGCCGATCAGCGCGCTGGGGTGAGCACCCACCGGATTGAAGTACCGAAGCATCACGACGCGCAGGTCCGGATCACAGTGTGAAGCATCGCGCAGCAATTGCTCGCACACCACTTTGGTATAGCCGTATGGCGAATTCGCGTTGGTGGCGAGTGCCTTCTCGTCCACAGGCAGCGAGGTTGCCAGCCCATAGACCGCACAGCTGGATGAGAATACCAGGCGGTTCATGTTGTGCCTCTTCGACACGTTGAGCAAGGAAACAAGCGACCCGATATTGTTCGCGTAGTATTTCACGGGTTCGGCCACGCTCTCGTTCACCGACTTGTACGCAGCGAAATGGATCGCACCGAAGAACGGGCCCTCTTCGCGGAAGACATTCTCCAAGGCGGTTTCAATACCGCAATCGATCCGATGCAGGACCACCTTGTGCTGAACGATCTTTTCGATCCCCTTCAGGATCCGATCATCGCTATTGCGCATATCATCAACGATCACCGGTACATATCCCGCCGCGATCAACTCCACACACGTGTGGCTGCCGATGAAACCGGCACCGCCCGTAACCAGTACTTTTTTCATGCTGCGCAAAGAAAGGGATCCGCTACGGATACATCACTGATCGACTTGGTGCCGATCGCCAGCGTGCACACTTAAGAACCGGTCTATGAACCGACCGTATGCTTCATCCGCTTTGAAATTCTTCGCCCACCATGCACGCGCACCTGTCCGGAACACCACTGTGTTGCGGGGAGAGGCCCGATGATCGCGGATCTGCGCTGCGATCATGGCTGCATCAGATTCGGACGGTAGGAGAACTCCCGTATTGGCGTTCACGATCTCCTTTACACCCCCGGCGTTCACAGCCAGCATGGGAATGCCGAAACTGGCCGACTCTTTCATCGAAAGCGGCAATCCTTCTGTGGAACTTGTG
>JANNYL010000637.1:0-9931 GCA_031410075.1 Flavobacteriales bacterium | reverse complement strand
TTTTCCCTTTTTAAATCAAAAACCCCCCCCGCTAACCCGGCTTATTTTTGTTTAAAAAATGGTTGGGCCGCCTGGCCTAATCCGGCCCGGCGCCCCTTCCCACTGTAGATCCCCGTCACTCAATGATCACCCGGTGGGTCTCCACGCGGCCCCCCTGGATGATGTTGATGATGAAGAGCCCATTGCCGAAGGTGGAAAGATCCAACTGGATCACGTTATCGGCGGTGCGCTCAACACGTACAGCACAGCTCATGCCCAAGGTGTTGTATACCTCGAAGCTTGTTCCGTCGGCCTGTCCTACCGGCAATTCCACGAAGACCTTGCCGGATGAGGGGTTCGGGTACACACGCATTTCCGAGGGTTCCTCCCGCACGATCATGGTCCGCTGTCCGGGGCTGGAGCACACCACGTTCGAGTTGTTCGCGGGGATCGACCCCGTACCACCCGTGTTCTTGTTACTGGTCACCTGCCAGGTAAGAGCGCCTCCCATATAGGGGATCGCGATCGGGGCACTGACACCAGGCTGGAAAAGGATCGGTTGCAGGCTGGCATCACGCGCCGCGCCACTGAACGAGTTGTTCGCTCCTACCGGGATATACACCGGCGTGGCATTGTTGTTCTCGTAGTTGAAGTAGGCCACATGCGTGTAGCCGTTCACTGGAGGTGTCAGCGTTTGGTAGCAGATGAAGTTCGGTTTCACCTGCTTCGTACCAGGACCGGCCGGATTGACGTACAAGGTGCGAGCGATCGGGGTGAAGACGTAGTTGGTCGCTACCGGCACCGGAGTGATGGTAAACACTCCTGCCTGTCCCGTGTAGTTAGGGCTCAACGTGAAGGTCACTGATGTGACCACCGATGAGGTTTGGCCACAGAGGAAACCACTATACGTTGCTGTGAACGTCGGCAGGGCGGCGCCTTTATTGATCACGTAGACCGGGGACGCCGTTGTTACGGTAGCAGGAGCCTTCTGCACTACCAGGGTGGCGTTCGCCGAAGCGGTGTAGTTCGCAGTGTTCACCGTTGCCACAACCGCATAGGAACCTGCGTTCGTCGGTGCTGTCGCACTGCCGTTGTACGTGACGGTGAATGCGAGGCCGCTCGGCACAGTGGTCACGCTAACGGTTCTCGGAGAACAGTTATAGGTCTGCGTCAACGTATTGGTCGCGATGGTGATCTGCGCGGTCGCCTTCTGCACCACCAGCGTACCACTTGCAGTGCCAACGTAGTTCGGGTCGGTGATGGTCACTTGTACAGCATAGGAGCCCGCGTTCACCGGTGCTGTGTTGCTGTTGTTGTATGTCACTGCGTTCGCGAGGCCGGCTGGTACCGTGGTCACACCCACAGTGCGTGCAGCGCCATTGTACGTCTGCGTAAGCGTGTTCGCCGTGATGGTGACCTGGGCCTGTGCCGGCTGGATCACTAAAGTGGCGTTCGCCGAGCCCACATAGTTCGGGTCGCTCACGTTGACCTGCACGGTGTACGTGCCCGCATTCACCGGCAGGTTCGCACTGCCATTGTAGGTCACGGTGTAGGCAACACCGGCCGGTAGAACGGATACACCAACGGACTTCGGTGCGCCATTGTAGGTCTGTGTGAGCGTGTTCGCTGCGATGGTGAACTGTGCAATAGCGGGCAGGATGGTCACGTGCCCCAAGCCATAGTGCACATTGAAGTTGTTCGTCAGGAAGGTGCCGGGGACGATGAGGTGGGTGCCGACCGTGTTCCCCGTCACCAGGTTCACCGAGCGGATCTCCACATTGCCCGTCGCGTTCCCGGACAGGATGTCGATGTCGTCATCCCCGAGGATCACCAGCGCTTGCGTATTGCTGTTCAGGGTGATGGTCGAGGAGTTCAGCAGCCCGGAACTGTTGACCAGACTGCTCGAGTTCGTCAGCGTACTCGTATTGGTGATGTTGCCCAACGAGTCGAGTTGGTTGACCAAGGCTGTGCCCCGTACCAAACCGTAACCGTTCACCAAGGCGGTCCCTCGAACACTTCGCGCAACCGTATTGGAAACCGCCGCTGCATAATACAACTCCTCCGGAGCGATCAGTTCACCGTTCACCAAGGCGGTGCCCCGTGTGGAGGTAACAGCCTGCGAGATCATGAAGCTGAAATTGTTGAGCAGCGAATCGGTCAGCAGCTGGTCGCCGTTGTTGTTCACCAAGGCCGTTCCGCGAACGAGGCCGACCGCGTTGACCAACGCGGTGCCATGTGCGGATTTCACGGCATTCGTGATCACGGTGCCATCACCCGGCGTCATGTTCAGTGGCGCGCTGCCATTGCTGAACACGTAGTTGAAGTTGATCCCGACGATGGAGTCGTTGTATACGAATGTGGTATCCCTCGGCGTGATCGTCAGGTCAGCAGGATCGATCGTCAACACGCCATCGCGGATGACGATGTTGTAGTTGGCAAGGATCGAGAGATCCAGCGGGGCCGTCACAGGCACATTGCTCTTTGGGTTCAACGGATCGGCCAGGGAGCCTGAAATGCCCCACAGACCCACGTTGCTCTGGGCGTTCGCGACCGTCGTCAGTCCGATGCCGTAGATCCTGTTCAGTTCATTCGCGGTAAGACCAGCGGATGCCAGAGGTACGCTGCTACCAATGCTCTCCAACGTGTAACTGGCCGAGAACGCAGGCAGCACCTCGCCGTATTTCTTGGCCTCATTGTCCACGCTCACCAGGATGGTGTTCTTGGTGGTGAAGTAGAGCGGATTGGAGAGGCCACCGTCCGAGCCGTTGGTGCCGGCCATAGGCGGGTTGTACACCTGGATCTGCGGGAACAGCGCGTTGAAGGGGTTCACGATGGTGATGATCGCCGTGTCGCCTTGGATGACGACGCCATTCGTAAGCTCCACGCCATCGAGCCAGATGGTGGACCCATCGGTCAGGTATTCCCCGTAGACCGTGAGCACCAAGGTGTCCACACCCGGGGTAAGCGTCGTGTCATAGGAGACGCTGCTGATGTAAGGCGAAGGATTCGCCAAGCCCATCAAGGCCGAATCCGCGAGGATGAAGCCTGCACCCGTGGCCACATCATAGCCGGGCGTGCCCATGTCGACAGCCGTATTCTGCAGTAGTCCTTTGAGCAGGTCCGGTGTGAGCGAATTGCCGTAATACTTGTTTCGCGCATGTTGGAGCAAGGCCGCTACACCAGCTGCATGCGGCGCTGCAGCCGATGTGCCGAAGAAGTTGGGGAACGCATCGCCGTCGATGTTCACCCCGCCGAGATTCACCGAGGTGTTGACCCCGTTCGGTCCACACAGATCGGGTTTGAAGCGGTTGGCCCCGTTCACCGGGGTGCCTCCGCGAGACGAGAAGGAGGCCGGAGTGGGCGCAGCCACACCATATTCCGGAGTGTTGGTGTAGAGCACCGCCCCCACCGCGATCGCACCTGCAGCGTTCGCCTGTCCGGTGATGGTGGAGGCCGTCAACCCGCTGTATTCATTGATCTTGACCTTGCCCCGGTACACCACGTACTTGAGCGACGCGGCAGCGGTTCCGGCAGCGCGCACGATCATGATGTTCGACAGCACAGAGTCCGCCGTTACAGTAAAAGGCAGGATCTCGATGGGATCACCGCCGATGTTCATGCGATTGAAGCCGAACAAGATGTTCCCGCTGCTCGCCGCCAGGTAGATGTCGATATCCGAACTGGTCGTGGTCCCTGCCGTGCCATCGTCCCATTGCAACACCACGGTATAGTCCCCCTGATACAGCATGACGCTCTGGAGGATATCGGTACCTCCAAAGCCATTAGCGAAGTTGTGCGCCGTTCCGGTCACACCCGCTGGAGCCGGGGCGGATGCGAACGTTCCTTGCCAGGAACTGGTCCCGAAATTCCCCGCTGCGGAGAAGTAGGATACACCAAGCATCTTCACCGCATCCACCGCCTGGGCAATGACTCCATCGCGGAAGAAGGGTTCGGAGATGTAGGAGATGTCATCCACGATCACATCGCAACCCGCCTGCTCCAGGTCGCGGATCCCCATGGCCATATCCACCGGGCCCAGGAAGCCGGTCCTGAACGCCAGGTCGGCACCGGGTGCCACATCATGTACGATCTGGAGCATCGCACGTCCTTCATCGGAACGGGTACCGAAGGGGAAATCTTGAAGCACCTGCAGCGGCGTGGGATGGTCAGGATTGGTCACCCCTGGCAGGTCTCCACGCAGCACGTCATCCGCTGCCGGGTTCCCCAGGATCGTGTTGTAGCTATCGGAGAGCACGCCCACTTTGATACCCGTTCCATCCACGCCGAACACATCGCGCGCCCGGAATGACCGAAGCGCCGTATCGCCTTGACTGGTGATGAGGCCCGCATTGCGCAGCGGCGCGTAAATGGGCCTTGCAGAGACCAACAGGTTGGGAAGAGAATTGAGCGAGAGCAGGTTCAAGATGGGTAAGGTCCCGTTGATCAGGTTGTTGGCCGGGTCGTTCAGCTCCTGCACCAAGCCATAGGTCGCGGTGGCCAATAGGGTCACCGCCGCCGCATGTTGGGTCGGTTGGGTGCGGATGGTGACCCGTACGCTGTTCCCCAGGATCTGGAAGATGTCGTTGGAAATGACGGTGCCGTTCGACAAGTACACACCGTACAAGGACCGCAGCTCAACACCGATGATGTCGTTGGTCTTGTTCGCGAAGGGGGTGAAATAGGGAACGATCCCGCTGGGTGGAGGCGGGTTCAGGCAACTCAGGACCGATTGGAAATTGGCTGTTGTGAAGGAACTGGTCAGCGTGACGGACGATGTTTTCAGTATGACCTGTTGGTTCTGGAGGTTGGTGAGTGTGTAGGTCACCGTAAAAGCCGCAGCCTGTCCATTGCCTATCCCGTTCGTGTTGTTGATCCTGAATCCGGTTACTGAGGTTTGGGACAAGTTCGGTCCCATGTCGATGCTCGCATAGGTAAAAGCTCCGCTGATCAGTTGGACGATGACGTTCGAATACGTTCCGGGCGCTGCCTGCACGGTAAGGGAGTTGAGCTTCTTGCACCCCACGCAACCATTGTTCACCACCTGCAGTACGATGGTGTAGGTGCCGTTCGTGTTCGCCGTTACGCTGTTGATAGACGTGGTGTAGCCGTTCGATTGGCTCACGTTGTAGGCGCAGTTCGATTGGGCCTGTAATGTGCTGAACAACGTCGCAAAGGACAAAAGGAGGGTCCAAAGTCGGAAGGTGAGGAGACGAGCCATGATGGTCAGGAATGTGGTGAGAGAGGTTTGGTAAGGCGGTGCAAGCTAGATAGAGCGGGAATGCCCCACAATACCCACAAAGGGGTATTTCCTGATGAAGGAATTGTGCGCATGTGCAGCATGTGATCCGGAATAGGGGGTGCGCAGGACAAGGCGTGTCGTAATCATCTTTCCTTGGTGGTTTTGTTCCAGCCGGTGAACAGCTTCTTACCCGCGTTGTGCATGTGTCCTCCAGCGGAACAAACCTAGGTAGACCCATCAGCACCGACACCCGTGGAAATACGGGTTTTTCAAGTGAGGTCTCCGACTCCTTGTGCTCCTGTTCCGCGCATGTGGGCTTTGAGCTCGGGTGCGGGGGAACCGTTGGCATCAGACCTTTCTCCCATGCGTTGATCCTGGATGTAGTAGATCGCAGAACTTCCGTGATGAAGACGAAGTCGCCGCGATGCGTTGCCACATTCGTGCATTGGCGCGGGATAGAAGGTGATCCGCTACGGCAATTGCTCCATCCGCTCGTTGTTCGGCGTGGTGCTCCCCACGTTCACGAGGATTGGATCGCGGTCGTTACCGATGCCCGTGTACTTGACCTGTGCGTCCAAGTTCACGTCGCGTGTGCTGTAGGTATTGCTTACCACGTTGTTCGGCGTGGTGCTGCCTACCGTTACCAGAATGGGATCGCGGTCGTTGGCGCTGCCCGTGTATTTTATCTCGCCGTCGAAGGTGACATCACCGGCCCAAAGCGCTTGGGTGGGGAAGGCACCGGTGATGGACTTCCGTGCGTTCGTGCCGAAGGTGCCGGTGGCCACGGTGGTAAAGTCCACCATGGTCGCTGAAGCGTTCAACGCCATCGCATTGGACGTCATGCACCCGAGGTGGTTGCTGTGCCGCACCGCGATAAAGTAGTTGCCCGGAGGCTGGGCGAACGTAACCGTACCCGTACCGTTGATATCCACCACATCACCATCGCGTTGAACGAGCGCGGAACGGGTGGCGAGTATCGTGGCAGGGCTGCCGCTGGAACGCAGTTCCAACACCACCCAGTCCACGATCGCATCGTTGCCACTGATCGCCAGTAGTGCCGGGGTGGTCTCTTCGCCCGCGCCTCCGATATGCGCATACCCGATGCCCGTGTACGGTTCTATCGTGGGCAAGAGCCCAAAGGCACGCCTCGCATCGCTCATGAGACCGGTCGCGGCATTGTATGGGCCTTCAAGGACAACGCGCGCGGATATCACCACAACGCAGTCTTCGTCCACACCCCCATCACAATCGTTGTCCAGTCCATCACACAGGTCCTGCGGAGGGACTCCCACGTACGCCTGCAAACCGCTCGCAGGAGTGAAGGTGATATCCTGCAGGCCCACGTCCGAGAAGTCCAAAATGGCCGCTTGGAACAGGGCTACATCGTTCGGTGTGATGGTCACTGTCAAACAACCGGTGGTGAGGCACACATAGAGCACCCCCGAAGTGACAGGCGACCCATTGCCGGATTCAAGGTCCAGATCGCCTTCGAGTTGTTGTGTGCCATTGTCGATGACGTAGTGTACGCTTCCTGATGTGAAAAAATTGAACGGGAACACGGTGAGCCTTGCAGCGATGCCAGCGCATGCGAACGGAACACCGCTGCACAAGCAATCGGGACCGACCAGATCGAAGACGGTGTTGGGATCACCATCCGTGCAATTGGCGTTGGGAAAGAGCGTGCTGTCGGTGTCGTCGCAATCCGTGTTGTTCGGAACCCCCAGCGTATCGCATCCGATCGGCAATAACGGATCGCCGAAGCCATCACCGTCGGCATCCGTGTACATCGGTGAAAAGCCCTCATCTACCAGCCCATTGCAGTTGTTGTCCACACCATCGCATAATTCAGGCGGTACTTCACCGGCGGATCCCTGTACGCCGATCGCGGGATCGAAGCTGATGTCCAGCAAACCCGGATCCGCGAAGTCGATGGTCGCCTGGTTGAAGAGCGCTACGTTGTTCGGTGTGATGGTCACACTCAAGCAGCCCGCCGTAAGGCACAGGGGGAGCACTCCGGCAACGAAGCCGAATTCGAAATTCGGTTCCAACACCAGGTCCCCGACGAACTGTTGTCCCGCATTGTCGATCACGTAATGCGCAGTGCCAGCCGTCAGGCCATTGAACGGGAAAATGATCAGGCGCGCAGCCATGCCTACGCAGCACGAGCCATCATCACAGGTGGCGCTGGGGTCGTAGTTGGTAGCTGCCGGATCCGTGCAACCAGGCGTGGTGCCGATGCAGAGTTGCAGGGAGTCCACGCCTCCGTCCGCAACGAATACTTGCGTCACCTCGTTCGATGCGACTTCGATGATCGAAACGATACCGGCCGCCCCATTGATCAGCGTGTCTTCTACATTGATCACAAGGCCGCACACCGGTGATATGCAGCGGTTCATCGGCACATCGCCCGCGCTCGTTACAACCGTGTCGCCTTGGGCGTTGTTGATGCTCCATAGCAGGTCCGTCAAGGGATTCTCAGAGATCACCACGGCCACATCGTTGCCATAACAGCAGGTTCCATCCGGACAGGTCACGTTCGGGTTGTAGTTGTTAGCGGCCGGATCGTTGCAGCCCGTTACTGCCAGGTTGAAGCTGAAGGCCACTGTGGTGTCCGCCCCACCTGATAGCCCCAGGCTCAGTG
This sequence comes from Flavobacteriales bacterium, assembly GCA_031410075.1. Lineage (GTDB taxonomy): Bacteria > Bacteroidota > Bacteroidia > Flavobacteriales_F > PHOS-HE28 > PHOS-HE28. Next base: position 2,072 of record JANNYL010000637.1, on the reverse strand, counting down.
CCCAGGAAACCTCCGCCGGATCGGCACCAGCACCAACGCTGAAGGTGTAACAACCGACCGGCGGACAGAACTGCACCGTGTCACTACCACCGGTGGAAAGCGTGCCGGTGAACAGCGTATCCCCGAAGGCGTTCACCATGAAGTAGCTGGCACCCTCCCACCCGTCACCACCGGTATCGCCAAGGACCAGCGTAGTGAGCGTATGGCAACAAGTGCCATCATCACAAGTCGCCAACGGATCGTAGTTGTCAGCCGTGGGATCCGTGCATCCGTTCACGGGTATCCCCACGGTGAAGGTGAACTGGCCATTGACCGCAGTGCCGGAAGCCAGTACGGTACCGCTGCTATCGGTAACGCTGTAGGCGCCTGCGATCGGATCGCCGTTCCCGTCCGTGATAATACCCTGGTAACAGCCGTCAACCAGGCATTGGACCAGGCTGTCGCCTGTCTCTTCAACGAACGGAACATTCGCGAGGAATAATTGGAGGTGGGTATTGGCCCCTGCGGTTGTAGTGAGCGTGATGGTCACCGTATCGCAAGGGGAACCACCGCAGGAGAAAAGGCAATCGGAGGAGTTCACATGGTCGCGGATCACCTGCGATGGCTGGGGTCCGAAACCGTTGTTGAAGTTGACGCCGACATTGGTCAAGAAGTCGCAATAGCTCATGATCGTTCCTCCTTCGATCGTCGGGAGCGGACCAGGGGGGCAGGAACCTTCCGGGCTCGCGCAACCATCGATAGCGGTGTTGTTGCCGTTCCAAAAACATGCGTGCGTATGGAATGAACCCAGGAGATGGCCTTGTTCATGGCATACCAGGTATACGCTCCAACTGTACACGGGTACATTGTTGAACGTGCTTTGAATGCCACTGTATGCCATCCGGGAGTCCGGGTTCGCCATGCAAAGTGAACCGATCGTGGCGGCGATGCCACCTTCTAATCCGAGATCCAAGAGGTGAGCCATATCACCATTGAAGTCGCCGGTATGTGTCTGGAATGAGGCAAGGCGCGATTCAAGTCCGCCGCCGCTGCCATACGGATCAGGCACATCCCACACGAAGACCTCTTGAAGTGCTACGCTGATCCCATCGTTCGCGAAGATCATGGCGCTTTGGTTGAAGAGAGCAATGGCATAGTTCGTCGCGTTCACGGTGCCACCCTTGTTCGTGAATATGTCATGGGCCGCCACCCAGTACCAGCGCACACAACGGAGGGTCGTGGTGGATGCCGTTCGCATCGAGTTGCTCCGTGATGCATGAGGATCGTGTTCCGCTGTGCCTCATCCGGTGTTTGGTGTGCCTAACAGGTCGCGCTCGTGGTAGAACACCAGCAGGTCGGGTGGCGCATTGTCAAAAGGCCCCAGAGTCCGCTCGCCGCTGCTATCTGACATGAGGGCCATCACCTCCTCGGGGTAAACACTTACCGCCACAATTGAACCCGGGATACCCCGGATCGAACCCCGATAGTGCGCGCTCCTTGATGGTCGCACCACGCCGCCCGTGCTGGCAATGCGCACCGTGAAATCGTCCGTGACCACATCCGCCCGGTACAGGTCCACCACCAAGGTCCCCAGTTTCGACGGGATCGACAGGGCGATGTATCGGCTCTCATCGGCCAGCAGCTGCCGCGCGGCCGATCGATCGAACCGGAGTACTTCCGCCGTGCGGCAGCCATTGTTCCAGAGCGCGTTCGTCTCCCTGCTCGGGGGTACCAGTGCGAAGAGCGAGACCGGCTTGAATTCGGTTTGCTGCTTTCGCAGTGCTTCAACACGTTGCGCCACAAGACCTGATGTGAGCGGTCGTTGCGCCAAGCTCGTGCCGGACGATCCGAATACGAGAAGACCAAGCAGGAACGAACGCTTGGCATTGAGGACGAAGGATATGGAATGCATGAGCATGGGGTTCATGAGCAAGCGGTTTACCTTAGTGGCGGAACCAGCAGCCAAATTCCGGGATCTTTCGATCCACTTGTGTTTCAAGGGGGTCAACCTTCGTTCTATTGACACATCGCATATCAACACAGACCCAGTATGGACATGAGCTGGTAGGAGGATCGGGGGAGAGCCAGCAACC
>JANNYL010000636.1:0-6051 GCA_031410075.1 Flavobacteriales bacterium | reverse complement strand
GCCCCGCTGGACCAGAACCAGGAACAGCTTGCAACGACAACAACGCTTGCACAACGGGTGATGTGATCGGCACCAACTGCCTCTGCGCAGGAACCTTCGCGGATGCCGATGCCGACGGAACCTGCGATGCCAACGACCTCTGCCCTACCACGCCCGGCCAGGTGGGCAGCGCCTGCGATGATGGCGACCCGGACACCTTCCTCTCCCAGCTCAATGCGAGCTGTGTCTGCGAAGCCGTCCCACAAGTCGGCGACTATCGCAGTGTTGTTTCGGGTTCATGGCACGCTGCAGCCACTTGGGAGGTGTTCAATGGCACATCGTTCCAACCGGCATCAACACCGCCACAAAGCGGAAACGAATGGATCACGGTCCGCACCGGTCACAGTGTTTCGGTCACGTCCTCGTTGGCTGTGGATCAAGTGATCGTGCAAGCCGGTGCTACCATGTCGAACGCCAGCACGTTGGTCGTGAACGATGGACCCGGTGATGACATCCGCGTACGAGGGACATTCTCCCTCTCCGGTATTCTGGATGGTGCGGGTGTCACGGTCATCCGATCCGGTGGCTCCTTCAGTGTTTCAAGTGCCCAGATATTGCCCAATAGCATCGTCACCATCGAAGCAGGAGGTACAGGCACCAAGGTCGGCGCTACAAGTGTCCTCTTCATGCGCGGAACGATCAATAACGCGGGCACCTTCACCATGTCTGGCGGAAGGGTGCAGTGGAGCACTTCAGGCCCCGGTGCCTTCAACAACCTCAGTGGAGGCGTGCTGAACGTGAACCAATGGCAGTTGACCTCGCTCGGCTGGTCATCGATCAATGTATTGAATGCTGGTACGGTGAACAAGAACGCGGGCAATCTGCCGGAATTCTCGTTCTCCGGCCGATGGCGCAACTTGGATGGAGGCGTGGTGAACGTGAACGGCGGTCAGCTCCTCATCGCCGCATTCGGGCTCACGGTACCCGAGGTGGAGCAACGGGGCACCTTCAATGTGGCCAGTGGTGCATTACTGCGCGTGAGCAGCAATTTCGGATTCCGGTTCCTGGGACCAACCATCAACAACAATGGAAGCTTCCCGGTTGAAGGCATCAATTTCCTGGGCAGTACCCCTCAGCAGCTGAACGGCACCGGCACGATCAGCTCCGTCATCGTGAACAACCCCTTCGGTGTCACATTGGGCGGCACCCAAACGATCACATCGAGCCTCACCTTGACCAACGGCGATCTGACGCTCGGTAACAACAATTTGTTGCTCAACACTGCCGGGCTGAGTGGGGGTGGTGCCAATTCGTACTTCGTTACCAGCGGCAGCGGAAGCCTGAAGCGCAGCGTATCCAATAACGCGACCGATGTCTTCTTCCCGGTGGGAACAGCCACCAGCTACCTGCCCGCCTTGCTGCGATTGGATGTATCCAGCACCCCGGACCTGTTCAGCGTACGCGCGGCTGAAGGCGTGAGCACCGCCTATGACGCCGGCGATAACCCGAGCGGAAGTCCGATCACGAACAACACATTGCTTCGCACCTGGGTGGTGCGCGAAGGGGTGAACGGCAGCAGCAATGCCACCTTACAACTCGAATGGAATGGAGCGGATGAGGGCGCTGGTTTCACGGGCGGGTCCTGTCGTGTTTCACGCAACGATGGCTCTGCCTGGGATGCGCCAGCCGATGCACCGGCCGCCGGAAGTGGTCCATTCACGCGGTCAAGGAACGCCATCACCGCCTTCGGACCGTTCACGGTGAATAGCGGCGTAGCAGACCTATGCCCCGGCGGGCCAGAGCCTGGAACCGCATGCGATGACAACAATTCCTGCACGATAAACGATGTGGTGGGCACCAACTGCCTCTGCGCTGGGACATTCGTCGATACCGATGCCGATGGAACCTGCGACGCCAACGACCTCTGCCCCGCCGGGCCAGAACCAGGAACCGCCTGCAACGACAACAACGTTTGCACGATCAACGATGTGATCGGCACCAACTGCCTGTGTGCTGGAGCATTCGCCGATGCGGATGCCGACGGAACCTGCGATGCCAACGATCTCTGCCCCGGCGGACCGGAGCCCGGCTCCGCGTGCAACGACAACAGCGCCTGCACGATCAACGATGTGATCGGCACCAATTGCCAGTGTGCAGGAACCTTCGTTGACACCGATGCGGACGGCACCTGCGATGCCAACGACCTCTGCCCTGGTGGCCCGGAGCCGGGAACGCCCTGCGATGACAACAGTGCTTGCACCATCAACGATGTGATCGGAACCAATTGCCAGTGTGCAGGAACCTTCGTTGACACCGATGCGGATGGCACCTGCGATGCCAGCGACCTCTGCCCCGCCGGACCGGAACCAGGTACTGCGTGCAACGACAACAGTGCCTGCACGATCAACGATGTGATCGGCACCAACTGCGTCTGTGCAGGAACATTCGCCGATGCTGATGGTGATGGAACCTGCGACGCGAACGACCTCTGCCCCGCTGGCCCAGAAACAGGAACAGCTTGCAACGACAACAACGCCTGCACTACCGGCGATGTGATCGGTACCAACTGCCTCTGTGCAGGAACATTCGCCGATGCTGATGGTGATGGAACTTGCGACGCGAACGACCTCTGCCCTACTGGCCCAGAACCCGGAACAACCTGCAACGACAACAACACAGCGACGATCAACGACATCATTCAAACGAACTGTGTGTGCGCTGGCAACCCGCCCAGCAACGACTGCAATGGCGTGCCCGGTGGGCCTACCATTCCCGGCACCGCCTGCAACGACGGCAACGCATGCACGATCAACGATGTGCTGGGCACGAATTGCCTGTGCGCCGGAACTTTCGTGGATACCGATGGTGATGGAACATGCAATGCGGAAGATTGCAGTCCGAACAACCCTACAATACACCCCGGAGCACTGGAAGTCTGCGACGGACAGGATAACGATTGCGACGGCATTGTGGACGAGGGCTTAGGTAACTTCTACGCCGATGCCGATGGGGACGGACTAGGGGCCTCCTCCGGTCCCGTTCCCTGCTGGACAGCCGGTGCCGTAGCGAACAACTCCGATTGCAATGACAACGACCCAACGCCTTGTGGTACAAGTGTGTTGAGCGGACTTATTGAACGGCGCGTTATTGGAAATGCTGGGGGCGCTGCACAGATCGGAAGTGTTCATCTGGAATGGACGTTGGGCGAAGCGTTGACATCACGGATCGCGAACAACGGTCTTCAATTGACACAAGGCTTCCACCAAGGTGCGACCTATCGCCTGCGGTTGAACCTGCGCGCCTTACTGCAAGGCCCTTACGAGAACACTACTCTGACCATGAACGACGCGTTGCGGTCAGCGGGATGGATCCCGTTGACTGAACCCTACACGGCGGTGGGCTACGTGCATAAAGGAGGTGGTGGAGAGGTCGTAGATGCTGGTGTTCTAACTACAGTGGGCGCTGATGCTATCGTGGATTGGATCGTGGTGGAACTTCGCGACCAAGCTTCGCCTGAACTGGTGGTGGCCACGCGTACCGGTTTGCTTCAACGCGATGGTGACATCGTGGATGTGGACGGCATTTCTTCCCTCGCCTTCAAGGCAGTGGCAGCCAACTACAGAGTAGCCGTGCTGCACCGCAACCACCTGTCGGTGATCACAGCAGCACCCGTCCTGTTGTCCACCATGCCGGTTACCGTTGATCTTACGGATGGTTCCACTCCCCTTTTCGGTATAGAACCCACAGCAACGGTAGGCGCCGTGCAACTCCTTTGGAGCGGGGATGTGAACGCGGATGGTGCTTTGCGCTACATAGGAGCATCCAATGATCGTGATCCGATCCTCGTCAATATTGGTGGGACCGTACCTACGAATACCACTACCGGATATTTTCCAGAAGATGTGAATATGGATGGTACTGTAAAATACATAGGCATCCACAACGACCGTGATCCGATCCTGGTCAACATCGGGAGTGTCGTTCCTACGAATGTTCGCATTGCCCAAATGCCCTGATCCTCGCCGATAATCGATCCTGAAAACAACGCTGTACATGAAAAAGTCAATTCTCCTCGTGGCCTTCGCCTTCTTCAGCTGCTTCGCATTCGCACAGGCCCCACAAGCCATCAGCTACCAAGCTGCTGCACGCGATCTCGCGGGCAACGCTCTCGCCGATCAGCTCGTGAGCGTCCGGTTCCGAGTACACCGAGCTACGGCCAACGGCACCGTGGTCTATGGCGAGACCCACTCCACCACCACCAGCCCGCACGGCCTTTTCAGCTTGTCCGTGGGTTTGGGTGTGCCCGAGAGCGGAACCTTCAGTGCAGTTGATTGGAAGCTCGGCCCTTACTTCCTCGAAGTGGGATTGGATACCCTTGGAGGAAGCAACTACGTGATGATCGGCTCGCAGCAATTGATGAGTGTTCCGTACGCGTTGCATGCGGGCAGCACCGACTGTTTCACGGTATCCAGCGTTGGTGATACACTATACCAAGGCAATGGTTGCTACGTGATCATCCCGGGGCTCAGCGATGCGAATGAATTCAGTGGGGCTTGTGTGGATGCCGATCACGATGGGTATTACAACAGCCCGCTCTGTCCGCCTGTGGATTGTAACGATGACGACGCGACCATCCATCCCGGTGCCCTCGAACTGTGTGGAGACAACAAGGACAACGACTGCGATGGGTCGATCGATAACGTGACCGACCCTCAGCAATTGGTGCAGTGGTGGCGCGATGCGGATGCGGATGGGTATGGCGATGGCACCATTACCCAAACAACCTGTGCACGACCGATCGGATTCGTTGATAATGATGACGACTGTGACGATACCGACTTCGACCTCAATCCGGGCATTGTCGAGGTATGCGGTGATGGCATCGACAACGATTGTGATGGCGTGATAGATGATCCGACCGTTTGGTATGAGGATGCCGACGGAGACGGATTCGGAAACCCTACCAGTACCCTGATGGCCTGCGAAGTGCCTCCGGGATACATCGGGGATGCCACGGACTGCAATGACCAGAACGCGGCGGTATATCCACTGGCGGGACCAGGGATGGGCTGCTATTCCATAACAGCGAACGACCGCCAAACGATCGAGGATGATTTCGACAATGTGTGGGCCTTTTCGATGTCGCAATTGAACGGTTGTCAAGGCCTTACCGGACAAGCCGCGTGGGATTGCCTGCTTGGATCGCAAGCCCAGTTCGCGACTGTTTCGTCATCATGTTTCCAATGCATCGTGGAGCGGGTTTACTGTTCCCTGCAATCGTGTGATCCTGAATGCGTGCCCTTCACGGGAGGTGGCTTCAATGTACTCCCAGGGCCGGTGGCATGCCTCCCCTGCATGGCAGCGAACGGCTGCAATACGGCCTTTGCCCAGTGTATGGGTTTGGTGGATCAGGACGGCGATGGCTTCCTGAGCACCGGCGATTGCAACGACAGCGACCCGGTGATAAACCCCGATGCGACCCAGGATGTGTGTGGTGATGGCATCGACAACGACTGCAATGGCACGGTGGACGAAGGCTGCGCGACCTGCACGCCCGGCCAAGTGGAAGCATGTGGCAGCGACATCGGAGCTTGCGTGCACGGCTCACGCACATGCACAGCTTCAAGCACCTGGGGGCCTTGCGTGGGCCAGGTTCTGCCGACTACGGAAGTCTGCAACGGCCTTGATGACGACTGCGATGGTATCGTGGACAATGCCACCACTGGTGCGACGGCCTGGTACCCTGATGTGGACGGCGATGGTTTCGGCGATACCGCCGCGCTGCTCATGGCCTGCACACAACCGGTCGGCTACATCGCCACAGCGGGAGATTGCAATGACAACGCCGCCGATGTGCATCCCGGCGTGTTCGAGATCTGCGATGGCATCGACAACAATTGCAATGGCGTTATTGATGGAGGTCCTAACGGACAAGGAGACACCTATCAATTTGGTGCATTCCCGGGCAGCGTTCCCTATTGGGTGTACGACACGGATGGTGATGGGGTGGGTGAAGGCTTCGGTGCAATGAATATCTTCCAAGGATGTGCGCCCTTTGAACCGAATATGGTC
>JANNYL010000635.1:0-4871 GCA_031410075.1 Flavobacteriales bacterium | reverse complement strand
GGTCACTCGGGGAGGGTCGCCAAGCACACTCCCTGCTGTTGGACATTGGCGCGGAACACGGAATCTTCGGACTATTTTCTATCGGCGGAGTTCTCTTGACCGTCATTTACGTCCTACTACGTGGGAGGCGAATTGCATTAGCCCGTAGCGACTATTTGGCGGTGCACTTGTCATCTGGAATATTGCTGGCGGTCATCCTATACCTGTCTACCGGTCTGTTTTTGCACCTTTCCTATATTCGGTACTTCTGGCTGCTTCTCGCTTTCGCGGAATCCATCGGCTGTATTGTCGTCAACGGTGATCGTGGTAACGACTATTTGCCGAAAGCAATAGACCGACTAGGAGTATAGCAACGCCAGCAGGCCATTTGCTCAACTCCATCTTTTTGCCGGTATTTCAGGCCGGTACCGCTATCGTAGGCACCTTCCAGCATCACCTTGATATTCACCGCGATCTGTTTCTGAATGGTGAACTGATCGATCACGGCGCCAACGTCGTTCAAGAATTTGGTGGTAAGCGTAAGTCCGTCGATATCGATCACCAAGCTGCCCCAATAAGCCCCGGTGCTCATGAACATCGCTGGGTGGTTCAGTGTGCCGGTTCCTTTCTTGCCGCTCACTCCACAAACTGTATAAACGGTTCCCTTGTGCGGGGGCAGATCCCCAGGTTTCACATAGGGCGCGGAGCTACCATTGCCGCCATCCAACTTCATCGTGACAGGATTGAAAGTGCTGGAAAGTCCGATGTGGTTGTCTATGAGGAACGAGCGCTCGTATACGTGGCTATGTCCGTTCAGCACAAGGTCAACACCATTTTGTTCCAGCAGTGGAACGAAGTTGGTGCGCATCTCGGTCAATTGCGCGTCACTGTCCGAGTTATGGGTTCCTTTGGTATAGGGCGGATGGTGGAAATACGCGATGATCCATTCGCTGTTCGCCTGAGCGTATGCCAGATCGCTTACGAGCCAGTTGTACATGGTACCACCGATGGCGCGCGGACTTCCATCGCTATCGATGCAGATGAAATGCACCTTGCCATAGTCGAACGAGTAGTAGGCTTCCGTGTTCGAAGGAACACCACCGGCCTGTGCCAGTTTGGGCAATGCGAAGACATCAAAATATGGTCCGTTGTTGGAGGATGCATTGGCGCCACTGTAGTAATCATGATTCCCCGGTGCAGGCCAGAGTTCCGTGTTCCTCAGCTGGTCGCCGTATATCTTGAAAATACCTTCCTGGTAATCCATTTCCCGACCTTGCCAATAGGCATTGTCGCCGAGCATCAACCACATATCGGCCTTCTGGCCGGTGGTATAGGTGGCGTATGAATCGCGCACCCGCACTTGATCCGCAGTAGTGGTGCCCGCATCGCCAATGGCCCATATGCGGAAAGGAGCCATGCTCGATTGTTGAGGATGGGTTTTGAAGAAGTGGTTCGGTGTGTTTCCAGCAAGTTCTGTTGACGTGGTGCCGATCGAATAGAAATAAGAGGTGGAGGCGACAAGTCCGCTCACGGTCACTTCATGTTCTACGCTCATAGTTGCGTCATCGGCATTCTGGGTGAGCGATCCTGCTATGGTCCCATAGCGCATGCGTGAGTTCGTGGGCACGTCGGTTTTCCATTTGATCACGGCGCTGGTGGGCGTTACGATGTGGATATACGGTCCACGGTGGATCGTCGCGGCTGCATCCAGACCTGCGAGTTCGAGTTCAAAGCTTAGATCACTGCTGGTAACCACATCCTGATGTACTTCGACAGCTATCGTATTCGAGCCGGTGACGAACGTGTTCTTCAGGAAGATCTGTTCGAACCGCAAATTCTCCTCACTTCCACCGATAGCGGCGTATGCGCCAGTGGTATACGAAACCGTGCCTTGGCTCATATTCGCACGCACGATCTCCGTTCCGTTCACGTATACCACGGCGCCATCATCTTTCTTCAGCTTTAGGAGGAACCCACTGTACGCATTGATGTCAACGATCGTGAATGTGTGCCGGAAATACGTGGTGACATACTTCGAAGTGGAAGAGGGTCCATAGCTGACCACAGTGGCCTCGTCACCATCGCCATAGCCCAGTTGCGCTGGGCCACTGGCCCAGCTGCCATCATTGAATGCGGACCCGCGCCATGCCGTGCCTTGGTTGGTACCGTTATCCAAGTATTTCCAAGTGGCGTTGAAGGGAACGATCACTACGTCTTGCGCGGTAGCGATCGATGCGATGGGAAGAGAGATCAGCAGTATCGTGTAACGCATGGTAGGTCGCATCAAAGTGTATGTCCTGCAAGTTGTAGTGATCTTCCCGATCATTTCCACCGGATCCGACAAATAATAGCGGAAGCAGGAGGGAATATCGAATGAAGTCGACGGATCCATATTGGAACTTGCACGAAGATCGGCCCCGTACTTTTTGACTGCCCCACTTCGTAAGGTCGGCAAGCAGGCCAAGCAATATGAGCGGTATCAGCATATTATTTCCCGGCTGTCATCAGCGAGCGAACATCGCCTTCAAGGGCGTCCAGTAAAAGTCGATCCAGCCTTGTTTGAAGTTTTCAGCCATCGCGGCAGGCACTTCACGGTGCTCGAAAACGAGTTTCGTTCGGTCCTTGCCCAACGCGTTCAGGTGGAACACGATGATCGAGTCATGATCCACGGGCCATTGATCTTCTTTCGCACGCCATGTTTGCACGATGAGCTTGCCTGGCAACAGATCGATGTTCTTCCCGAAAGCATAGCCATCATAGGCCTCGAACGCACCACCGACTTTGGTGGAGATCTTCGCCTTTGCTCCGGTGAGCGCAGCGTGTTCCTTCGAGGTCATCAGGATGTCGTAGATCGCCTTTGGCGTTGCGTTCACAGTCACTTGTTGTTTGAACGAGGAGGACTTGATGGCCATGGTGTTGGGTTCTTGGGTTGAAGGTAGATGAATGGTGCGCCACGCTGATGCACGGCGATGATCCGCTGAAGGTGTGATCGATCTTTGCGCCCCATTCTTTTTGGTGATGATCGTTCTCTGGTCCCTTCTCGCTGTCATTCTTGCAGTAGCGCTCTGGATGGTGCTGTATTTCGGTTTCGCGCCACGTATTGGCGGCAACCCCGCCGGTGAACGGTTGAAGCGCGTTCAAGCCTTGGAGAATTATCGCGACGGCCAGTTGCACAACCTGGTGCCTACGGACATGAACATGCCGATGAGCACCATGCTGAAGGTGATGTGGACGATGCTGCGCGGAGCGGACGGGCGTGAACCGAAGCAGGTGATCCCAGTCGTTCCGTTCGATCGGGCAGCGTGGGAGCAGGTTCCCGATGACGAAGTGGCGATCTGCTGGTTCGGTCATTCATGCGTGCTGATCAAGCTCGACGGCGTGACCTTCCTTACAGATACTGTTTTCGGCGAGCGGGCGAGCACATTCACGTTCGCGGGGCCGAAGCGGTTCTCCTACACCGAGCATATGCGGGTGGAGCTGTTGCCGCATGTGGATGTCGTCCTGCTGTCACATGATCACTACGATCACTTGTGCTATGAGACAATGAAGGAGCTCGTGATCCAACGTGCACAACAGGGTTTGCGCTTCATCACGGCCCTCGGTGTCGGTGCGCATTTGGAGAAGTGGGGCGTGCCTTCATCCTCGATCACCGAACTGGAATGGTGGCAGCAAGTCGATGTCGGAGCCAGCCCCGGCCAAGGAGCCGGGGTGAAGCTCACGTTCGCCCCTGCGCGTCACTTCACAGGCCGCAGCATGACGAACCGCTTCAGCACATTGTGGGGCTCGTTCGTTCTTCAGGGGAAGAGCAAACGCCTCTACTTCGGCGCTGACAGCGGGTACTCACCTACGTTCAAGGAGATCGGCGAGCGCTTCGGTCCGTTCGATCTGGCCCTCCTTGAATGCGGGGCGTACAGCGAGTACTGGCCGGAGATCCACATGTTCCCGGAGGAGACCGCGCAAGCCGCGTTGGATGTTCGAGCCACCGTGCTCATGCCAATACACTGGGGAAAATTCGCATTAGGGCTTCATCCCTGGAAGGAGTCCATCGAGCGGGTGACGGCGATCGCGGATCTACGACAGCTGCCACTGCTCACACCGCGGATCGGGCGGATCATCACGTCCACCGACCCCGAGCAAAGCGAGAAGTGGTGGAAGTGGCTGAGGTGAAGAGACACCTCACTTCACCACCAGCCGTTGCACGAAGGAGCGGCTTCCGACCTGTAGCCGCGCCATGTACAGGCCGGTGGCCAGCGCGGTACCGGGGTCAACGGTGGTTCGCAACGAGCGCCCTTGCACCTTCAATCGCCGTTGCAGCACCAAGTTGCCCAATACATCCACCAGTTCGAGATCGACCGTCTCGAACACTTGCCCGAGATCACCGGTCTCGATCGTCCAAGGTCCGTTCGAGGCGGGGTTCGGCCAGATCGAGAAGCCGGGATCGGTCGCCATGGTTGGTCCGACACCAGTGGACACTTCGCCAACGCACGTGCAGTTGCTATCTACCGCGTCGTTGATTGTGCCTTCGAGACCATCATCGCAGGGTGAACCGATCGTGCCGAACACGTTGGGGCAATCATCGGTGTTGTCGTTCACGTATCCGATGAAGTCGCAACCGAGGATACCGGTGTCCGGGTCGCCCAGGCCATCGCCGTCTGCATCCTGATACCAAAGGACCGCTTCTGTCTCTGTCACGGTAACGTGCGCCGGAGGCCCGCCACAAGTGACGTTGTATCTGAACGAATGCGGGGAATGGACACCAGGATCGTAGATCCCATCCGTCAGAACATTGTCCAAGTTCCAGTGCCATGTTCCCCCGGTGTCCGGAGAACCACCCAGGTAGGCAAACAGGTCCACGGGGCTATCGGTGCTACAGAGGCTTACAGCCCCGCTTG